>CATPBD010000234.1 GCA_955652265.1 uncultured Gemmatimonadaceae bacterium
AACACACTCGGAGTGCGTCGCTTCTTCGCAGATGGTGTCGACCTGACAGTATCCGGCCGGAACCTGAAAGTGTGGACCAAGTACAGCGGCTACGATCCGGAGATCAACCTGTTCGGAACGAACGCCGGCGGTATCGGATCCGTGCAGACAACAGCAGCAGATCGAGGCTTCGATTTTGGCGGCTACCCAATTCCTCGCGTGTGGTCGCTCAGCGCGCGGATCACTTTCTGACGCTCGGAGAATCTCACCTATGCGAATGATGAGACAATGCCTGGGCGCCGCTGCCGCGCTTTCAGTTGTCGGTTGTAACCTCGATCTGCAGAACCCGAACCAACCCACCACCGACCAGGTGACGAGCAGTCCCGACGGAGTCATCGCTCTCGCCACTGGGCTCCAGGGCCGGTTCTCTCTGTCGTACGGGAATTACGCATACATGGCGGGGCTCGAGACCGACGAGTTCGCTTCTAACCCCGCGGCGCTGATCTCGATCAGCGATGCCGAACAGGGATCGGTACCTCCGGGTACCGGCATCGCGGAGAACGTATTCACTTCGATCTACAGGACGGTGCGCACCGCGGACGATCTCCTGACCGGCGCCAACGCCTTGGCGGGACAGTTCGACGCCGGAACGCGCAGCGGCTTGAGAGCGCTCGCATTTGCCCTCAAGGCTGAATCGCTGGGCGAGGCCCTCCAGTCGTATCAGCAGGTGCCGATCAATACTTTTGGCGTGACGGCTCCGATTTACGCGACTCGCGCTCAAGCGCTGGCCCTGGTCCGCCAGCTACTCGACTCCGCCGAGGCGGAGATTTCGGCCACACCGCCGAGCGCATTCTTCAACGGCAATATCCTCACGCCGGGCGTCAACCTACCCAACGTCATTCATCTCTTCCGGGCGAGATACGCGCGGATGGGAGGAGATGACGCGACAGCGATCGCCGCGGCCAATCTGGTTGCGCGCTCTGGCCCGTCTGCAATGTCGGTGCTGACCTTTCCCGCGCCGAACATCAACTTCTACGCGAACGTGCTGGGCGGCACCAACGGCGTCGCTCCACGCCGGCAGTGGAGACTGTCGATGGACCCGCAGGACCAGCGCTGGACCTGGTTCGTGACGCCTTCGACTACGTACGTCGGTCGGGTCGGCGCGCTCCTGGATCCGTGGAACCGCTACTCGAATCCGCAGGCTCCGCTGCCGGTTTACTTTCCCGACGAAGCGCTGCTGATCAAGGCAGAAGCGTTGGCCAACACAGCGCAGCTGGTGCAGTCACAAGCGGTTCTCGATTCCGTGCGCACGGACTGCACCGGCAATCGTGGCATCGACGATCCCAAAGCGTGCTTGCCTCCTCTCGCGGGTGCGCTGACGCAACCGCAGCTGATCGCCGAGATCTATAACCAACGTCGTTACGAGCTGCTCGGAAGCGGATTACGGTGGGAAGACTCGCGTCGACGTAGCCTGATTCGTGGGCCGGCCGCTGCGCCAGCGGTTCCGCTGGACGGACAGCGCTGCTGGCTACCCTACGCGATCGGTGACCGGAATGCGAATCCGAACGTACCGCCGGATCCGGCGGAGCCTACGACGTTCCCATCTGGCTGCACATACTAACGAGGCCGCGATCAATGAATATCCAATCCATGAAGATCGGTTTTTTGGCGGCGCTCGCGGTGGTAGCAGTCGGATGCGGTACCAAGGAAGCGGCGGGCCCTCTCGAGCCATCGGGACCAACGGGCCGCGTGAGATTCGTGAATCTTGTCACCGACCCCGCCCGCAATCCGGTGAACGCCATCCTCGAGAGCGTGCCATTCGGCGTCAGCCTCGGCTACACCGCGACGACGCCGGCGACGCTCCCGTCGCCTGCGACTGCCAACTATTCCGCGATTCTCACTGGCAACCGCTCGCTCGTGCTGAAAAAGACCGCCGACACCAGCGTGACAGTTGCGACCATCAGCTTCGCCGTCGGTACAGGCGAGGACCGCACCGTGTACGCGACGGGCGGCACTGGCGGGGGCGCGGTTACGAGCTTCCTCACGACTGACGGGAATCCGGTTCCGACTTCCAGTCAGGTCGAGCTGCGCATCGTGAACATGTCTCCCTCGGCGGGCGCGTTGGACTTTTTCGTTACGGCACCAAACGCGGATCTGTCGACGGCGACACCGGCGGCAGCAAACGTGGCGTACCAGGGAATCTCGCCCTACATAGTACTGGCGCCCGGGACGTATCAGGTGCGCGCAGTACCGGCCGGAACCGCGCCTGCGGCGCGCTCCACCAGTGTGTCGGTGACGATCAACAACCTCGCGCTCGCCGGCGGAACGGGTCGTACGGTCGTGACCGGTGATTCCGCCGCAGGCAGCACACCGATCACCGCTTTCGTGCTGACCGACCGTTAGCGAAGTCCGCTGACTAAAACGTCGTCTTGAGCGGGGGCGACCAGTCCGACATCCGCGCGTCACCGGGAGATTGCGTCAGCTGACGCAGTCTCCCGGTGCGCACGTCGAGCACCCAGATATTCTTCTGATCTCCGATGGCGCCGAGACGGCGCGTGATCGACATGTGCCGTCCATCCGGCGCCCACGACGGATTCTCGTTCTCGCCCTCGTTCGTCAGCTGCTTCATCACGCGGTCTTTCACCCCGATGGTCCACACCTGGAAGTCGCCGTTCTGCTGCTGGAACGCGATCTCGTCGCCATTGGGTGACCAGTCGGGGCTTGTCCGATAACTGCGTTTCCCGGGCACAACGGGAGTCAGCGGCCTCAGCCCGGTGCCATCCACATTCATCGTGAACAGCTGCGGAGTGAGCGGACGCGGCGACACGAACACGATCTGCTTTCCGTCAGGGCTGAAATTGGGAGACAGCGTCCCGAATCCGGTCCGCCCGACGAAGGGCTTTGCCACCGTATCGTCTCCCGCCGCGCTCGCGATAATTAGTTCCGCCGGAGAATCGCCACCGGATGCCCACACGATGTTCTTTCCGTCCCTGGTGTAGACGGGCGTGATGTTGAATCCCCGGTTGGATGCAGAGAGAAGTCGCGGCCGCAGCGTACGCAGATCTATCTGAGCGATTCGCGTCCCGCGATCGTCGGCATCGGCGTAGACGATCCATCTTCCTGATGGATGCCATGCCGGCGATAGCGCAGCACCGACGGTGGGGAGCGTCCGCTCGTTGGCGCCATCGCTATCCACCACCTTCAACTTGGTCCCTTCGACGAAAGCGATCCTGGTCGATGCGATCCCGCGCGTGCCGGTGATCCATCGCTCCAGCTCGTCGCTGACGCCGTGGATGGCAAAGCGCCGCTCTCGCACCGCCGAGTCACGGACGATGGAATCCCGCGACGCAAACCGTGCGAAGACAGAATCGAACCGCATTGAGTCCTGGGCCGCAGCAGCACGGAGAATCAGGTCGCGCCGATCCAGCTCGCGAGAGATTGAATCGCGGGCAGAAGCACTCCGCTGCGCTGCGACGCGCTGCCCGGGATGTTTCAGCGCAGTCGGACGCGCTGCTTCACGCGCAAGACTGTCACGAGCCGTGGAGTCCGCCGCCAGCGCTGCATGGGTCGCCCGCACGCGCTCGGCGAGAACCCCAGACAGTGAGTCGCGGATGGCGGGAAGCCGGTTGCGCGGGACCCTCGGCAGTCGGAAAACACCCTCCTGACGCAGCTTGCCCTTCGGGTCGAATACCTCCATGTGAAGGCCAGTCGCCGTCGGACTTCCGCGCACGACGAAATTCGCGCGCGTTTGCGCGATAGGCGAGAAGTTGATCTTCCCATCGCCGGGCCTCCAGACGTCGGTCATGGAAGTGCTGTCGAGGATAAGCGGCTGGATCCGATCGCCGTAATCAAAGTCGCGCTGAATGATGGTGCGCGTCGAATCACCCTCGGTCGTGTCGATCTGCAGCACCACCACGGCCACAGGAACCTCTATGGGCCGCTGAGGCTTTGGTCGAGCTGGGACTGAGCGTTGTCCGTGCACCGCCGGAGCCAGCGCGAAAAAAGTCGCGGCCCCAAGCAGGATTTTGCGATTGGTCATCTAGGGTTCAAATTTATGCATTCCGGCAATGGTACACTGTAGCAACGACAAAGCCGCGGAGGAAATTCCCCCGCGGCTTTATCGCGATCGGGTCGCTCGTTATTTCGACAGATGGAACTGAAACGGCATCTGTACGAGCTGCTGAACCTTCCTGCCCCCGATCTGCGCCGCCGAGAATCTCATACGGGGGAGCGCATCCTTCACGGCAGCGCTAAACGCCGGATTGCTGGAGCTAAGGATCTTGAGAGTGCCCGACTCGTACCGGCCGCTCTCGTTCACTACGAACTGCGTGAGCACTGTGCCCTCTACGCCTGAGTCCCTGAGAGAGGCCGGGTACTCCGGAGCATCGCCGCCGATTTTCTCGACCGGCTTCTCGACCTGGAACTCCATGTATGGGCCGTGGTCCGCGATGCCCGCGCCGGTACCGCCTTCCTTGCCGGTGCCGCCCGTCACACCATTGCCCGACCCGCCAGCGACGCCCTTGCCGCTGAAGTCGTTCTCATTGGTGACCGCCTTCGAGAGGTCGATCGAGGGCAGGTTCGTCGGGATGTTGACCGGCGTCGTCAGGACCTTGAAGCCCTTGGGCGGTGCCGGAGCGACTTCCTTGGGCAGCCTGGGCAGGTCTACGACTTTGGGAGTCGGTGCCTTCGGCTTGGGCGCTTCCTTGGGCGGCGGAGTCTCTTTCTTCGGCGGTGGTGGCACATCCTTCTTCATCGCCACGAAACTGACCTTCGTCTCGCGCTGTTCAGCCTTCCGGACCCCTGCTCGGGCCGTGGCGAAGATCGCGAGAAAGAGGACGCTCAAGTGCAGAACTATGCTGAATATGGTCCCGCCGGGGGACCTTCTTTTCTTGTCTGGTTTGGATTCGAGTAACCGCATGTTGCTCCCCTGTTAAAGCTGCCTTCCTATAGAGCAAGCGCCTGGCCAAAGTAGGCTGTTTTAGGGCGCCCTAAATGCCCCAATTTTGGCACGATTTTCCGCTACGGCTGAGCTCCAATCTCTGTTTCACTGGCTGCTCGATTTCTGATCACTGGTCAGCGATGTAAATGCAAAAAGGGCGCGGATTTAGCCGCGCCCCTTTCTCTCTCTCGGCTGGTTCACAAAACTGGTGCTAGCGCTTTGTTGTCGTCTTCCTGGCGGGAGCCTTTTTCGGGGTCGGATTTGCCTGCGTTTCTGCGGCGTTCGCGGACGCCGGAGTGCTCGCTTTCGTGCCCGCTTTTCGCGTAAGAATTCCGCACATGGTTTCGAACGCGTTTCGTCCCGCCGTGCCCGATTTTGGACGGTCCCAAACCATGTGAGCCTGGTCGCGCGGGTCCACCTCTCCCTCGTCCCTGACGAGGACGTTGTTGCCCACGTACACCGTACTCCGGACGCGTTTCACCCGTACTGGAGAGCACCTCACGTATGCCCCCTCGACCAGTCGGGTGTACTGCTTCTTGTTCTCGAGGATCCTCGGCCGGGTGTAGTCCCAGCTCGTCACCGTGTTCCACGTGCCGGGCGACTGGAGCGCGGTGCTCGCCGTGTCGAAAATGACGGTGACATCAGAATCCTTGTAGACCTGGCGCCACGGAGCCTGAGCGTGCGCGGCAACTGACACAGCGACGAACGCGAATAAGAGAGCAGCTCTGCCGGCAAAACGAATCATGAAATCTCCTGGTGTCCGCCCCGCCCTACGCTGTTGTAATGGGAGTGACAGCGGTGCGGACCGATCTTGGTAGGCTTGGATTATATACACCACGCACGCGCCCTCGCTACTCGCCGCGCGAACGAAGATCAGGGTTTTCTACTGGAGTCACTCATCATCGCCGGGCCAATGATTGAGCGTGCGCTCGACCGCCTCGTGGCTGGCGAGTAGCCGCGCCCTCGTTTCCGCTGAGATCTCACGCATTTCCTTCGGGCTCATCGTCCGGGCGATGGTGAGAATTGCGGCAAGAAGCGGTACAGCGACAAGAAGACCCAAAAATCCGAACAGGACAGACATCAGCGCTTGAATCCCGAGGGTCATCGCCGGTGGCAGGTCGACTCCGTGCTTCATCAGCACGGGTACGAGCACGTGATTCTCGGCGAACTGGATCACGAAATAGCCGATCGCCACGAGGAGTGCTTTGTGGGGCGAGTCGATGAACGCCATCGCGATTGCTGGAATCGCGGCGAAGATCGACCCGATGATCGGGATGAACTTCGCGACGCCCGCCAGGATGCCGAGGGGCACCGCCGCCTTGACGTGAATGACCAGCAGAAACACCGTGGTGACGGCACCGATCACGACCATCGCGATCAGCTGAGTCACGAGCCAGCGCCGGAGCGTTGTGGCGAGCCGCGCTAGCGTGACGGCGACCCGCTCACGCTCCTGGGGCGGCACGAGATCGAGCATTCCGGCGTGGTACAGTGGTGGATCAACACCGATGTACGCGGCGATAAACAGCACGAGCATGAATGCGCCCGTCACCACAAACGTGGAAGTGAGCACGCTGAGAAAAGAGTGCTGCGCGCCCCGAAACTGTTTGGTGATCTCGCGTCGGAGATTGCCGCCGACCGCCACTTCGTTGCTGCGCGTCGCCTTCCCAGCGGCTCCAGCAGTCGTTGCGGCCGCAGCAGCGGAGTCGGTGTGAAGTGAATCCGTTGCCGCGATTCCCGCTTTCGACTCGGAGGCGGGCGCAATCGGCGGCTGGTTCGACGTCGCTTCGGCAGAATCACCGTTTTCCTCCGGCGCGGCAACGCGTACGGAATCGGTAGTGCTCTCCTCGTTAAACAGAAGCCCGAGGACTCCGTTGGCGCGGTGGCCGAGCCAGGCATCGATCTTGTCCATTGCCTCGGGAAGGCGGTCCTGCAGCTCTTTCGATTGAGCGCGAAGAATCGGCGCCATCCCGACCCCGCCGCCGATGAGGAGGCCAAGAAACACCGTAAGGATTATTGCGACTCCGAGCCCGCGCGGAATGCGGCGTTTCTCGAACCAGTCCGCTCCCTGGGCGATGGGAAGTCCGAAGAGGACGCCGAGGAAGAAGAGGAAAATGACCGGGTGCGCGATCCAGACCAGTCGCACGGCGACGTAGAAACCGAATATGAGCGCGAGTATTCGCACGACATCGCGCGTTGGGAATGTGAACGGTTGGCGAGCGTCCATGCTCGTATGCTAAACGCACCCGGCTATTTGCGCGAGTTCATCACTGCTCGCTTTTTAGGCCATCCTGCGTTCTCGAGATTGTCGCCGGTCAGTCGGGCGAGGGTGTCTGCTCGGGACGGCTAGCTCGCTTACACGCTGCGAGCCTCGGTCTGCCCGACGAGCGGGGGGCGGGTGCCCGCTTGCGGGCAGCGGCAGCTCGAGTCTCTTGCCACGCGAGACGCCGCCCTGCGCGGACACCCCCCCCCGCTGACCCCGCGCGATGAACTAAGAGAATCGGCACCACGATGCCCAACTGCCTTGACCTGACAAATCCGTTCGCTAGGTTGAACCAACATGGTACACGCGCGCCGAATGCTTATGTGTTATCGCGGACCTCGCGGCAACGGAGAGACGCTGAGCACGTCGTGCGCATACCAAACGATATTGCACAGCTAAGAGCGAAAGCTCTCGCAGCCCAACAGAGGCCGCGTCTCTTCCGAGATGCGGCCTTTTTTCTCTTTCAGCGATGTCACGGAGACATTCGATGCCCGCAACACCCGATGGACCGATTGCGATCTACTACGAGCACCCAGAATGGTTCAGGCCGCTCTTCGCCGAGTTGGATCGAAGGGAAATACCGTACGTGCGCATCGATGCATCGGCGCACTCCTACGATCCGTCAGAAACTGAATCGCCGTACTCCCTCGTCTTCAACCGCGCGAGTCCCTCGGCGTACCTGCGCGGGCACCAGCAGGTGACCTTTCACACGCTGAGCTGGCTGCGTCACCTCGAGCGGATCAGAGTCCCGCTGGTAAACGGCCCCGGCTCATACCAGATGGAGATCTCGAAGGCACTCCAGCTCGAGGTGCTGGAGCAGCTCGGCCTCCCATACCCGCGGGCCCGCGTGATCAACAATGCCGCGCTCGCTCCCGAGGCCGCGCGCGATTTGCGATTCCCCGTCGTCGTGAAGGCGAACATCGGCGGTAGCGGCGCCGGCATCACGCGCTTCGACAACGCGGAGTCACTCGCAGCCGCCGCCAGCGTGGGGTTGATCGATCTTGGAGTTGATCACACGGCGCTCGTTCAGGAGCTGGCGCCGCTGCGCGGTGCGCACATCACACGCGTCGAGGTACTCGACGGGAAGTTCCTCTACGCAATCAACGTCTATCCAGCGGAGAATTCCTTCAACTTATGCCCCGCCGATGTCTGTCAGACCACGGACGGCCAGCAGCTTTCCCGGAGCGCGTGCGCGGTTGACGCGCCAACGAACGGAATGCGCGTCGAGCGAAACAGTCCGCCTACTGAAATCGTTCGCGAGGTGGAACAGATCGCCAGGCACGTCGAGCTCGACGTCGGCGGAATCGAGTATCTCGTTGATGATCGGGACGGGCAGCACTACTTCTACGACATCAACGCCCTTTCCAACTTCGTCGCCGATCCGAGAACCGTCATCGGGTTCGATCCCTTCGAGCGCCTCGTCGACTATCTCGTTGCGAGAACGAGAGTGCTCTCTCCCGCAGGTTTCGCCCAATGAGATACGGATACTGGCTCCCGGTGTTCGGCGGATGGCTGCGCAACGTCCCCGACGAAGGAATGAGCGCGACGTGGGAGTACGTGAAGCGGCTCGCGCAACGCAGCGAGCAGATCGGCTACGACATCACCCTCATCGCCGAGCTGTTCATGAACGACATCAAGGGAATCGATGCGGACTCTCTCGAAGCGTGGTCGACTGCCGCGGCGCTCGCCGCCGTTACCGAAAAGCTCGAATTGATGGTTGCCGTCCGCCCGACGTTTCACGAGCCCGCCATTTTCGCTAAGCAAGCCGCTAACATCGACCGCATCTCGGGCGGCCGCCTCGCGCTCAACGTCGTGTCCTCGTGGTGGAAGGACGAAGCCAGGCGGTATGGGATCAACTTCGAGGAGCACGACGACCGCTACGCGCGCACCGACGAGTGGCTGCGGATCGTGAACGGGGTGTGGAGCGAGTCGCGCTTCAGCCATGCCAGCCACCACTACAAGGTCGAGGAAACGATCCTCGAGCCCAAACCGCTGCGCCGTCCACGCCCGACGATCTATGCTGGAGGCGAGAGCCCAGCGGCGAAGGAGCTGATCTCGCGCGCGTGCGATGCTTACGTGATGCACGGCGATCCGCCGGAACGTGTGGCGCCCAAGATCGCCGACATGGCTGCCCGTCGCGAAAGAATCGGCCTGGGTCCGATGCAGTACGGCGTCGCGGCGTATGCGATCGTTCGCGATACGGAGGGCGAAGCGCGCCAGGAGCTCGCGCGCATCACCAACGTGCAGCCAGGCTCGCCCGGGTACCACAATTATCAGGATTGGATTTCGCACACCGCGCTCGACCAGCAGGTGAGTCTCGAGGATTACTCGGTATCAAATCGCGGACTGAGGGCGGGACTGGTAGGGACTCCCGAACAAGTGGCGGACAGAATCCGCGAGCTGGAGGCTGTGGGTGTGGATCTTCTGCTACTCCAGTTCAGTCCGCAGCTCGAGGAGATGGAGAGGTTCTCGGAGTCGGTCATGCCCTTGGTCGAGACCGCGGCCGTCGGCTAAGCCATGACCTTCGCTTGCCTCTCCCGTATGGTGCGATAGCACTCACACGCCGCTTTCTCGAGTCCGGCGCGGTTCACTACCGTGATGTTCCCGCGACCGTGCGCGATCAGGCCAGCCTTCTCGAGGATTCCCATCGCCACGGTCACGCCCGGCCGCCGAACACCAAGCATCTCGGCCAGGAATTCCTGTGTCAGGTCGAAGCGGTCGCGGCCGACGCGGTCCTGCGACATGAGCAGCCACCGCGCGCAACGCTGCTCGATGACGTGCAGCCGGTTGCAGGCGGCGGATTGGGCCACAGTCTCGAAAACGAACTCGCTGTAGCGGTGCAGTAGTCGGCGAAGACCCGCGCATTCCTGCGCCAGGTCGCGAAAATCCTTGGCCGTCACTCGTCGCGACGTACCGCTGATCTGGCCGCAGCCTTTGTGCTTCGACGTCTCGACCCCGTGAAAAATCGGAATCCCCGAGAATCCATCGTTGCCAATCGTCATGGCCTCGACCTGGTCGCCATCCTCCATCACAGTGACAAGCGAGACCACGCAGTCTTCGGGAAAGTAAGCATACTCGAGCTTTTCTTCGGGCTGGAACAGGATCTCCTGCGACTTCACCTGCACCACTTCGCTACGTTCGACCAGCGCAGCACGCTCGGCCGCGGGAAGAAGCTTGAGAATCTTGTTGCGGATGGCACCATCCGATCGGCTGGTCGCCGAGGGCCCCTGCGCCGCGGCGCGGGTCGGGGAATGGATCGACATAGCTGACATCTCGGTCCAGTAGTGCGTCCCCAGGCGGACGCGTTACACGTATTCTTTATCCGCGAGCCTGGGTGGTGCAGCGCGCGGCTCTCAAGTATGATCGCATGTTTAGCAAATAGCGAACCGGCCTGGTTTTCTGTCTCTGGTCCGACTCCAAGTCGCCGAAAAACCCTCCTCGCCAGACGTCGGGGAGGGCCGTCCCCTTACGTGTTATCTTGGGGGGGTTAAAACAGTCATTTATGACGGCCTGCCATCTATAGAGCAGCAGGAGAGATCGCCCCACCGGAAGCCATGACGACACCTGCTGACCCACAGACCAACG
>CATPBD010000235.1 GCA_955652265.1 uncultured Gemmatimonadaceae bacterium
CCACCAAACGTGCTGCTGTTGCTGAGCGAGCCACTGTAGGGGGTGAGAGTGCCGGTGAAGGTGCTCTGGCTTGGGTAGAACGTTATGACGTTGTTGCTTTGCGTCCACGTGCCCGTTTCGGTTTGCGACTGGGTGTTGCCGTTGATCCGATAACTCGCAAACTCGGTGTAGGTCCCGTCGGTGTTGACCGAGTAGGTGTCGCTGTTGATTGTGATAGCGTTGTTGTTTTGGTCGGTGTAGCTATAGGGAAGCCTGTTTCCGTTCAGGGTCTGGAGAGAGTAGACACCGTCAGCCCTGACGTTGGTACCGGTCAGATCCGAGCAGGCCGTTGCCCCGCCCACGAGTAACGCCGCAGCCATAATAAGAACTTTTGCACGAGCCATCATCGGTTGATCCTCAATAGGGGTCCTGGCGGGAGCCTTTGAAAGAAAGGAGCCACGACCTCCGCGCCGCCACGAATGGTGTGACAGCTGAGGAGGGCGGATGTTCCTTCCGGGCCATCAAACCGCTACCGGGCTGGCCCACATTTCGCCTGTCGACAGCCGGCCCGCAACGCTGTAGAACGATCGCTAAGCCTTTGTGGTCACTCAAGTTATGGCTCTGCGAGGCGCACCCGTTGCACGGGGTTGACTTAGCCCCACATGCGTTTAATGGCGGCGTAGTTGCGGTGAGAACGCGCCCCGATCCATACGCCGAGATTACTACCGTGCCATTCTCCTCCCGGATCCTGCATCGAAGATGTGGATCCCCTCGGGCCGGACACGAATCGAGACTTTCTCGCCGGCGGTGATTCGCGGCTGCACGGGCGCAATGGCGACTGCCCGTTCGCCGTTCGGCAGTGTCACGTAAACAATCTGCTCGTTGCCCATCGGCTCGACGACGCCGACCTCGGCGCGGACGACTCCGTCGCCGCGCGCGCTGTCATCCGTGATCTCGAGGTGTTGCGGCCTGATGCCAAGGATGACGCGTCCATTCGTTCCGGATTCGCAGGGAACCCGAATCGTGAAATCGGCGCCCTGAAAGGTGCACACACCGCCGGTACCGATCCGCGTGAGGACACCCTCGAAGAAATTCATTCCCGGACTTCCGATGAAGCCCGCGACGAACTTGTTGGCTGGCTCCTCGTAGAGCTTCATCGGGCTGGCGATCTGCTGCAGAACTCCTTCCTTCAAGACGGCGATGCGATCGCCCAACGTAAGAGCCTCCGATTGATCGTGCGTGACATAGACCATCGTCGCTCCGAGCTTTCGATGCAGACGTGACAGCTCTACGCGCGTTTCGACTCTCAGCTGGGCGTCGAGATTCGATAGCGGCTCGTCGAAGAGAAAGGCGAGCGGCTCGCGAACGATCGCGCGACCAAGTGCTACGCGCTGCCGCTGACCACCGGAGAGCTGCGCGGGCTTTCGATCGAGCAGCGCTTCCAGCCCGAGCGATGCCGCGACGGTGCGCACGCGATCTTCGATTATCGCGCGGGGCTGCTTCCTGATGCTGAGCCCGAAACCGAGGTTCTCTCTTACCGTCATGTGCGGATACAACGCGTAATTCTGGAATACCATCGCGATGTCGCGCTGCTGCGGCGGAAGGTCGGTGACATCGCGCTCACCAATCCGAATGACGCCATCGCTTACTCGCTCGAGGCCAGCCATCAATCGGAGCACCGTCGATTTGCCACTGCCCGACGGTCCCACGAGCACGAGCAGCTCCCCGTCGGCGGCTTCGAGACTAAGGTCTCGCGCGGCGACAAAGCCGTTCGGGTATGTCTTGTCGACGTGCTCCAAAGCTACTCGGGACATGCTTGGTTCCTCATTGATAGACTAACTGCAACTGAACAGGCGGGAGTTGTTAGCCTGGCATCTCGGTTAATCGGGATCAAAGCAACAGAACAGGCGGGAGTTGCCCATGGCCTAGATGTTAGTTGTTAGTTCACCACGCCCAGACTTATCCCGGTGGCATTTGGAGCAACTGCTTGTGCCACAACGCCTGTATTGAAGTCAGGACGTAGTGAACTAAGAACTGAAATCTGTGACACTGAAAGCTCCCGCCTGTTCAGTTGTAGTTCTCATCCTTTGACCGCCCCCGCCGTCAGTCCCTGCACTATTCGGCGTTGGAAAACCAAAACCATCGCCGCCACCGGCGCTGTAGCCACGACGGCGGCAGCCAGAATCTCACCCCAAGGGACCTGGTACTGCCCGCGAAACAGCGCGATCGCCACCGGCACCGTTTGTCGCTCAGGCCCGAGAGTGAACGAAAGGGCAAATAGAAACTCATTCCAGCAGTAGATGAAGGTCAGGATTCCCGTCGTCACCAGACTCGGAACCGCGAGCGGGAGCAGGATTTTGGTGAAGCTTTGCCGTCGCGTCGCGCCATCGACGTGCGCTGCTTCCTCGAGATCCCTGGGTATCTGTCGAATGGACCCGGTTAGAACCCAGACCGTGAGCGGCATCGCGAAGGTCATGTAGGGCATGATGAGGCCTGGATACGTGTCGATCAGATGCAAAGACCGAAGGAGAAGATAGAGCGGACTCACGATCGAGATCTGAGGGAACATCGTCACGGCGAGGATGAACCCCATTATTGCGGCCTTGCCCTTGAACTCGAGCCGCGCGAGCGCGTACGCGGCGAGCGTTCCTACGCAGAGGCAAAAGATCGTCGTCGTCCCCGCCACGACGAGAGAGTTTCTGATTGGTGTGATGAAATCACGGTCGACGAACAGCGCGCGATAGTGATCCGCGATAATCTGCTGGGGCCAGAGCGACGGATCGCGGAAGAGCGCGGCCTCGGGAGTGAGCGACGCGACGATCGCCCAGTAGAACGGGAAAAGCGTAAAGAGAAGCAACACGATGAGCGCAGCGGCGAAGAGCCAGGATCCCCACTGGATTCCAGCGGCTTTTTTTCTCTTCGCGCGAGCTTCTGCGGCTCTCACGCTCGTCATGCCTCTTCCCCACCCAGGCGCACGCCGAGCCCGCGCACGTATATCAACGCGAGCCCGAAGGTGATGGCAAAGATCACGACAGAGAGCGCCGATCCGTATCCGAAACGCAGATTTTGCAGCAGCGCGTTGAACGTGTAGAGCGCAACGGGCTCGGTAGACGTTCCCGGCCCGCCGCCCGTGAGCACGTAGATGAGATCGAAGACACGGAAACCGTCCAGGGTTCTGAATATCAGAGTGACGAGGATCGCCGGCTTGAGCAGTGGCAGCGTGATGTGCCGAAGCTGCCACCAGGCGTTGGCTCCATCAACCGCCGCGGCCTCGTAAAGACTCAGATCGATGTTTTGAAGTCCTGCCAGCAGGAGCAGGGCGACGAACGGAGTCGTCTTCCAGACATCGGCGAGAATCACGGGCACCCACGCGGTCGAAGTCTGGATGAACCAGACCAGCGGCTGCTTTAGAATGTGCGCGTCAACCAGCAATGCGTTGGCGATTCCGCCCTGGGATTCGAAAATGAACCGCCAGAGAAGGGCCGCTACGACTGTTGGAATCGCCCATGGCACCAGCACCGCCGCCCGGACAAACCCTCGCCCGCGAAATACGCGATTCATCGCCAGCGCGAGGAAGAGTCCGATCACGAGCTCGAGCGAGATCGAGACAACCGTGAAGAACGCCGTGTGGGCAAGCGCCGCCCAGAAGCGTGGATCCTTTGCGATCTCGACGTAGTTGGCAAGTCCGATGAATGGCTGTCCGAGCCACGGCATCCGTAGCTCGTGAAGATGCAACGATTCCCAGACTGTCCAGCCGAGTGGGAAGATTGCGATCAACGCGATCACCGAGAGTGCGGGGCCAACCAGCGCCCAGCCGAGTCGGGCTTCGTATCCGAGGCGGGAGATTTTCCTCATTCGGTACGGCTTGGCGTGCTCGTGGCCGCGGGCACGGGCGCGTTGTGCGGGGCCGACATCAGCTTTCGCATTCCGGTGCGCTCAATCAGCGCATTGATGCGCTCGGCGGCGGAATTGAGCGCGTCCTGCGGCTCGGCCTGGCGCACCAACGCACGGTGCAGCTCGATCTGGAGGATTTCCGACAGCTCCGTATAAATCGGAGTTACCGGTCGCGGCGTCGCGCTCTCGATTGCCCGGCGCGCGTCGTCCGGTGGAATAGCGATCGCGTTGCGCAACCGCGAATCGCGATAGAGAGCAGGACGCGTCGGATATTGCCCAACTGCCTGTGCGCGCTCGAGCATCTGATCCGGGGCGGTGAGATACTCGATCAGGCGATAGGCTGCGTCGGGTGATTCGCTGTAGGCGTTGATGGCGAGCTGCGAGCCACCCAGGGCGGCGGTCGAATGCCCGTTCGGCTCACCGGAAGCCGGCATCGGAGATACCGCGAACTTTCCGGCGACCCGCGATTGGGTCTTGTCACTCATTGCCCCCACTGCGTACGGCCAGTTGCGCATGAATACGGCCGTGCCGTTTTGGAACGCGTAGCGCGCTTCTTCTTCGTGCCAGGTGAGCACGTCGAGCGGCGCGATGTGCCAGGAGTACAGCTCGTCGCGCATGAACTGAAGGGCGCGCACTGCTTCCGGCCGATTGACGACGACTCTCCCGCTATCATCGAGAATTTTTCCGCCAAAGGCTCCCAGGTATTCGACAAAGCCGGTGATGAGTCCTTCGTACCGCGCGCCCTGCCACACGATTCCAAACCGCGGCCCGGCGGCGCGCGCCATCGCCTGCCTCGCGTCGGTGACGAGCTCGCCCAGACTACGAGGCTCCTTCGGGACGAAATCCGTTCGTCGATACAGTAGTCCGACATCGGCAAACCATGGCAGTGCGTATAACTGCCCCGCCCAGGTGTTGGCAGCAATCGTCGCCGGGAAGAATTCACTGGATGCAGGCGAAAATCGTGTGAGCGGCAATACCCACCCTGCCGCCGCGAATTCGGGAGTCCAAATGGCGTCGAGCTGCAGGATGTCCGGATTGCCAACTCGCGCATTCAGCCACTGCACATAGAGCTGATGCCGCTGCGAAGCATCGTCGGGCGTACGCTGCAGCTCGACCCGAATGTCGGGATGCAGCTGCATGAATCTCTTGAGTTGTTTCGCGACGAGCGTCCCCTCCGCACCGAGCGCACTGCCGGAGAATGTGAGAACAGTCTCGTGCGCTTTGTTGGTCCGCGCGCACCCAACGATAACCGCCGCGCCGAGGAGGGAGAGAAGGGGGCGCCAAACTGTCAAAACGAGATTCCCGACTGACCGGCGCAGAGACCTTTAACTACAGCGGCCACAGACCTCCATAAATAAGGCGCGGGGTTTCCGACTCCCTTGCGCGCGGGTATAATCTGGCCTGCGCGGCTACGCTATCGCGAGATCCTGCGCCCCTCCCGCCCTCTTCGCGGAGTCACGGTTCGATGACTCACCTGACGCCGATCGACTACCTCCTCATGCTCGTGTACTTCGCAGTCGTCCTCACGGTCGGCTGGATGCTGAGGCGATCGACAAAGACAAGCACGGACTTCTTCCTCTCGGGCCGGTCCATCCCCTCGTGGGTGGCAGGCCTCGCATTCATTTCCGCCAACCTCGGCGCCCAGGAAGTAATCGGCATGGGTGCCTCGGGCGCGAAATACGGCATCGCCACCAGCCACTTCTACTGGATCGGCGCGATACCGGCCATGGTGTTCGTCGGGCTCTTCATGATGCCCTTCTATTACGGATCGCGCGCACGCTCGGTCCCCGAATATCTCAAGCTGCGCTTCGACGAAAAGACCCACAGCGTCAATGCGATCTCGTTCGCTGTGATGACGATCATGTCGTCCGGCATCTCAATGTACGCGATGGGCAAGCTGTTCAACCTGCTCCTCGGCTGGAGTTTTGACGCCAGCATGCTCGTCGCTGCTGTGATCGTGCTCGCC
>CATPBD010000236.1 GCA_955652265.1 uncultured Gemmatimonadaceae bacterium
CCGTATTTGTCGCTCAGGCGCACGACGTCGTCCAACTCGGGCGTCGACACCTCAAGCACATCGCAGTCGGTCAACGCAACCATCTGATGAATGGTGCCAGGCGTTATCCGGAACGACTCGCCAACTCTGAGCTGAACATCTTCAAGCCGATCGGCGTCGCTCTGGACGCGGTAGACGATCTTGCCCGAGAGCAGATAGGCGGTCTCGTCCTTTTTGTCATGGTACTGCACCGAGAGCTCCTGGCCGGCGTTGATGTGAAGAATCTTCCCCACGTATCGGTCGGATCGCGCCCAAATCGTCTCGTGCCCCCACGGCTTTGGCACTTTCACGACCTTCACCCGCCCGGAGCCAGGTTGCGCAACCGACTTCCTGGCTGTGGCCGCGCGTTTTCCAACCTTGGTGTGCGTTTTCTTCTTGGTCATGCATAAATATCTACGTTGATGCAACACGGAGCCACTTTAAGGGCGTGACGCTGACACCGCGCAGAGCAGGTTTGGCATCGGCATGTTTTCTGCCTTCGCGTACCACATGATTCTCTCGCCAAAGCATCTTCCGCGCCTCGCAGCTACTCTCGGGCTGTTTACCAACTACGGCCTTCGTGATTTCGCGAAACGTCAGGGCCTTCTGAGTCTCGAAGGGGCCAGTCTGGCTGAAGGAGATGGGTTGGGGGACGGACATTCCGCAGCCAAAGCCAAGGCGTTCCGCGAGAGGCTGGTCGCGCTTGGACCGGCCTACATAAAGCTGGGCCAGGTTCTTTCGACGCGTCCCGACCTCCTGCCGCGGCAGTACATCGAGGAGCTCGAACACCTGCAGGACGATGTCCCGCCCATGCCCTACGAGCAGGTGGAGCAAACTATCGAGGAGGAGCTCCACGCGCGCATAAGCAAGTTGTTCGAATCGTTTGAGCAGAAGCCGCTCGGCAGCGCGAGCCTGGGCCAGGTTCATGCGGCGGAGCTACGCGACGGACGGAGCGTGGTGGTGAAAGTCCAGCGACCGAACCTGCGTCAGCAGCTGAGTGAGGACATTGAGTACTTCCGCGAGCTCGCCACTTTCCTCACCGAGCACACTTCCGCCGGCTCGAGGATCGACCTGATCGGAGTTGTACAACAGGTCGAGCGCGCGCTGGTCGACGAGCTCGATTACCGCACCGAGGCCCGCAACGCCGCCGCGTTCAGGAAATCGCTCGCCACCTTCCCGCACATTCTGATTCCACGCGTGATCGACGCGTATACGACACACAAGGTGCTGACAACGGAGCGGATCAGGGGCGTGAAGATAGACGAGATCCCGCCAATCAGTCGTATCGACTACGACTTCGCTGACCTCGCCGACGAGTTTGCGCACGCGTACCTCCAGCAGATCACAGACAGCGGACACTTCCACGCCGATCCGCATCCCGGCAATGTCTTCGTCGTCCTTCCCGGCCGCGACAACCCTCGTACTCCCGCCGAAGCGGCGGCTGACGATCGGCGTCAGGTCGTCAGGCCTGGAGCCACTGCCCTCACGCAGTCTGAGAATGACGCCAAGGCGGTCGCCGCCATTGCTCCTCCGCGGGATGATCCGAAACTTGCGCTGATCGATTTCGGCATGACCGCGCATCTCACCGGAACCATGCGCGATCACGTCATGCGACTCCTGCTGGCGATGGCCGAGAACCATGGCGATGCGGCAGCGGAGGCGTTGATCGAGATAGGTGAAGTGCCGGAGGAGTTCGATCGCACCGCCTACGTCCGCGATGTGGCGGCGCTGATCGCCAAGCACGCGAATCAGACTGTGGAGGAGACTCCCGCCGGAATCATACTCTACGAGATCATCACGATTGCTTTCCGAGAGGGGCTGAAGCTGCCGGCCGAATTGACGTTGCTCGCAAAGGCGCTGTTCAATCTCGATGCGGTGACGAGATCGCTAGATCCCAACTTCAATCCCACTAAATCGATCCGCGAGTACACCGCCGAGATCGCGAACAAGAGG
Organism: uncultured Gemmatimonadaceae bacterium; assembly: GCA_955652265.1. GTDB lineage: Bacteria > Gemmatimonadota > Gemmatimonadetes > Gemmatimonadales > Gemmatimonadaceae > UBA4720. Next base: position 1,972 of record CATPBD010000236.1, read on the forward strand.
GCGCAGCGCGACATGTCGCCACGGCGCTTGTTTCAGATGGCGGCTGAAACGTCGGACCTGGTTCGGGCACTGCCCCACCGACTTGATGTTCTCACCCAGAGACTGATCTCGAATGATTTCGCGGTACGAGTCGACACCCCGCAGCTGGGCTCACTTCTCCTCGGCCTCGAGAAGGTCGCCAACCGGATCTTCACGGGCCTCGTCCTCGGCGGGTTGCTCGTGGCGAGCGGACTACTGATGGCGTATCAGCGTCGGCTGGGCATGATCGGCTTTCTCATCGCGGGCATCGTCGGCCTCTGGATGATCGCGACGATTTTCGTTCAGGATCGACGAAGCCGAAGGCGGAAGGGGAAGAGCTAGAGACGAGCCACCAAGCTCGCTACATAAAGATCAACGCGTTCGCGCATTATCGCGTCGCTAATGTGTTGTACGCCGCTGGCCCGCCATCCTTCGTACATCGATGGTGGCCCCGGTAACAGCTCGACAACGGACATCAGGTCCCAATACGGGTCGTACTCGAACCCGGATCCCGCGGCTTCGACGTAAGCCGCGAGAAAATCATCCGCAACCGACACGCCGTGCAGCGTGGCCAGGTTGTGGCGGCACCAGGCCACGTCGATTCCAGCCGGCCCTCGACAACCGTTCACCCAATCGACGACGCCGCTGACGCGACCATCTCGCCAGAGGGCATTACTGGGATGATAGTCGCGGTGCACGAAGCATTCAGAGTATGAGCGAGGCGGACCCTCGACGATTTCGATCGCTTTCGCCCACGCTTCCTGTTGCTTCGACCAGCGAGGAACGGTAAGCGAGACTCCTTCGTTGTATCGACGGTACTTCCATCGGAACCCCGCGGCATCAACGCGATGAATTCGCGCCGCTGTCTCAGCCAGGCCGCGAAGCCATTGCTTCCGGTCAGCTGGTTCGAGAACCACGCTGCCCTGGAGTCTCACGACCAGCGTAGCGGGCACGCCGCAGTGTTCCCCATCAGCGTCCAATGCGACAAGGTCAGGCGCCGGTAAGCCGGCCCTGATTGCGTGTTGGAGACTCATCCCTTCCCGTACGGCGACGTCCGGCTCGGCCCTTACCCATTTCTCATTCACGAAACGGCGAAGAACAAGACTGCGTCTGCCCGTCGCACCCTCGACTTCGACAGCGTGAAGTAGCGAGGATGTCGCGCCGGGCAAGACAGCAACCGATACTACACGTCCGCCGGTCGCGCCCTCAATCCAGCGCCGCGAATTCTCGGCAAGCACGTTACGCCCAGCGGAGCACGATCTTTCCGAATGTCGCGTTGGATTGCATCAACTCGTGGGCAGAGCGGATCTCGCCAAACGAAAAAACACGATCGACGACCGGCTTGAGGCGGCCGGCGTCGAAAAGTGGCAGGATGCGCTCGGAGAACTCACGTGCCAGCGCGATTTTTTCTTCCAGAGGCCTCGCGCGCAGCGTCGTTCCCACAATTGTGAGCCGCTTTCTGAGAAGCACGCCCATGTTGAATGGCGCGGTCGCGCCTGCGGTCAGACCGACCACGACGATCCGCCCGCGCAACGCAAGCACGCGCAGGTTTCCCTCGAGGTAGTTGCCTCCTACCAGATCCACCAGCGCATGCACGCGCTCCGCGCCCACGGCCGCTTCGACCTGCGCCGCCCACTCTCCCTGCGAGGCATCGATGCCGAAGTCGAGCCCGAGTTTTTTCGCACACTCGAGTTTCCGTGCTGAGCGCGCCGTCCCGACCACGCTCGCTCCCGCCACTCGCGCGATCTGCAAAGCCGCGGTTCCGACTCCGCTCCCCACTGCGTGAATCAGCAGCGTTTCACCAGAGCGAAGCGCCAGCCGATTGAACAGCGCGTCGTACGCTGTAAGAAAAGCCTCCGGAATTGCAGCGGCGTCCTCCCACGACATCGCCTCTGGAACCGGCATCGCCTCCCGCTCGTGCACGCACACGAACTCGGCGTGGCTTCCACCGCCGACGATCCCCATCACACGGTCGCCGATCTTCCACAGAGTCGCAGACGGCCCGAGGGCTTCAACCTCGCCTGCGTATTCCATCCCGCTGATCTCCGCCGTCACGCCGGGCGGGACGGGATAGTTCCCCTCGCGCTGCATGAGGTCCGCGCGATTGAGCGCTGACGCTCTCATCCGCACGCGAATTTGACCGACACCAGCCTCCGGGTTCGGCCGCTCCTGAATCTCGAGCACTTCCGGCCCGCCAGGGCGGGTAATGATGACGGATTTCATGTGCGACTGAAATTACTCAAACGGGCAAATAGAAAGGCCGACTCAGAAGAGTCGGCCTTTCAACCTCGGCGGATACTGGGCGCATCAGGGCGTAGTGAACTTGTATCTGTACCCAAATGCTTCCCTCGTGCAGTTTCTGGGGTGCGGCAGCTCGATTGAACTGTGGGCGAATAGAGCCCGTTTGTCAGCATGAGCGTCGCATCCTTTGTCGCAAAAAGCCCGGACAGTTGCCTGGGGGTGAACCCCGCATCACACAAGTATGGGCTA
>CATPBD010000237.1 GCA_955652265.1 uncultured Gemmatimonadaceae bacterium
AGCGGGAAGCGGGTCGCGACGGTTTGCATCACGCGCTCGCTCAGCTATCTGCGAGACAGCGGCAGGTGCTCCAGCTCGTGTTCTACCACGACCTCACAGTGGAAGAAGCCGCGGCTGTCATGGGTGTAAGTGTTGGGTCAGCTCGAACGCATTACGCGCGCGGCAAGGCGCGACTCGCCACGCAACTCGGCGACGCGAGGGATCCATGACGATGATGGACGAGAGCGAGCTTCGTCGCCGATTCGCGCAGCTGCGTGAGGCAGATAGAGAGCGGGCACCGGGCTTCGCGCGGACTTACGGGCGCGCTCGCGCACGTCGGAGTTGGCGCGCGACAGTGCGCATACGACCTCTTGTGATCAGCGCGGCGGCAGCCGTCGTGATCGCCGCGATCGGGCTAGCGTATGCGCGATCGCTCTCACCCTCCGCAGCTACGCCTGAGATCGCGACCTGGCGCGCGCCGACAGACGTCTTCCTCCGGACTCCGGGTAGCGAGTTGCTCGGTACGATGCCCGCGCTCGGCGCGTCCGTGCTCGACATGATGATTCCCAAACCTTCGAACAGAGGAACCTGACCATGAGAGTTTCAATTTTTGCCTTCGCGTTTGTGCTCAGTGCCACGAGCGTGGCGGCCCAAGGGCCCCCGGGACAGCGCGGGCCGGGACCGGCGCCCGACGACTTTGGACGCAACTTTTTCCCGCCGGAGCTGGTGATGCAGCACCAGAGTGAAATCGGACTCCAGGACTCACAGCGCGCGGCGCTCGCCTCCGCCATTCAGCAGGCGCAGGGCAAGTTCACGGACGTGCAGTGGAAGTTGAGCGCCGAGGGTGAGAAGATGGGCCGTCTGCTTCAGCCCGCGCAGGTGGACGAGTCGCAGGTTCTCGAGGAGGTTGACCGCATTCTTGCGCTGGAGCGCGAGATGAAGAGGACGCAGATCTCGTTGATGGTGCGTATCAAGAACACGCTCACGCCGGCGCAGCAGGCGAAGCTCGCGGAGATACGGAGCCGGATGGGATAGGGCGCGAGCGCAGGAGAGCGCACTATTCACTAGGAGCGTTTTATTGAGATTCCTTTTCCAAGTCCCTCCATTCCTTCCTTCGCAATTATTGGCACCATACAGAGTGCCGAGGCAGGATCGGCCCACCACCAACCAAACGTCGCGTTCAAGAGAACTCCGACGAGCGCGATTCCAGACAAATAGGCGCAAAGCGAAGTTTGCTTTGCTTCGGCACGGAGCGCGCTGCTCTGCATCCCCTTGGCCACTGTTGCCTTTGCGCGCGCGAGGAGGGGCATGACGATAACCGAAAGCGCAAGGATCACCACACCGAACACCGTAGGACTAGGTGGCTCCCGCAGCCAGAGCGCCTTCACGCTGTCGATTGTGACGTAAGCTCCCAGCGCAATAAAACTCCAGCCAATGAGCCGCGCACTAATCCGCTCAATTCGGATGCGGCGCGTTGGATCGAAATCGGAGCGAAGTCTCCACTGCGCAACTCCGCTCGCGCTTACCTCAATTAAGCTGTCTATTCCGAAGGCGACCAACGCCACGCTTCCAGCGAGAACGCCCGCTATAAGTGACCCGATTGCCTCGAGGGTGTTGTAGGCAATCGTTGCGTAGTTGAGTCTCAACCCGCGCCGAACGAGGGCGGCTCTCGCGATCTCGCTCATCTGACGCACGTATGCGTGATAACGGCGCGTATCACGTTGCCATTCGACCAAGCGTCTGCGCGACATCCTCAAACGCTCTCGCGGGGATGTCAATTCGGCTGGGGTGTTTGAGCTGCCACTCCCGCCAAAGCGAGTAGATAGCGGGAAGGACAATCAGAGTCAGGCCTGCACTGGTGATGAGCCCGCCGACCATGGGCGCCGCGATTCTCTTCAGCACGTCCGATCCGGTTTGTTGACTCCACAGGATGGGCACGAGAGAGAGCGTGATGGCCGCGACTGTCATCATCTTGGGCCGAAGCCGTTCGACCGCACCAAACTCAACTGCCGCATCCAGGTCTCCACGGGTTGGAGCAGAGCCCAGCTCCTTCTTGTATACCAGACCCTGATTCCATGCGTGGTCGAGGTAAATGAGCAACACGACCGCGGTTTGCGCGGCTACGCCGGCGAGCGCAATGAACCCGATGGCAACGGCCACACTCAGGTTGTAGCCGAGGATCCACATCAGCCAAACGCCGCCGGCCAGCGCGAACGGGAGCGATAGCATCACGATTACACTCTCCGCCGTACTGCGGAAGTTGAAATAAAGAAGGGCGAAGATGATGAGGAGTGTGATCGGCACCACGACGCGAAGTCGCTTCGACGCACGTTGCATCGCTTCGTACTGACCGGACCACTCAAGTCGGTATCCGGTCGGCAATACGAGACGCTTTTCCAATAGACCCTTCGCTTCGCCAACGTAGCTGCCTACATCACGGTTTCTCACGTCCACGTAAACGACGTTGTTGAGATAACCGTCTTCGGACTTGATCAGTGTCGAGCCTTGCACAACCTTGATGCTCGCCAATTCTCCGAGCGCGACTTGCGCGCCTGAAGGAGTAGCGACCAGCACCTGAGCTATCGCCTCAGGATCGTCTCGCAACTCTCGGGGATACCGGACGAGTACACCGTATCGTTCTCGGCCTTCGATCACCTGTCCTGCGTCCATTCCGCCGACAGCGGTGCTGAGCGCCATCTGAACATCGTCGCCCGTCAATCCGTAACGGGCAGCTGCTGCGCGATCGACCGTTACATCGAGGTACCGCCCCCCGATAGCACGCTCGGCGAAGACGGCACTCGTTCCGCGGACCGACGGCAAGGTACCTTCGATCTGTTTGCCGATTTGATCGAGCGTCGCCAGGTCGGGGCCGAAGATCTTTATTCCAACAGGAGTCTTGATCCCCGTTGCGAGCATGTCGAGCCGGTTCTTGATCGGCATGCTCCACATATTGGCGACTCCTGGCGTTCTCACCGTGTTGTTCGCCTCCGACACAATTGAGTCGTAGCTCACGCCGCGTCGCCATTCTGCTTTGTCCTTGAGCACAGCGA
>CATPBD010000238.1 GCA_955652265.1 uncultured Gemmatimonadaceae bacterium
CGCGTACACTGATGCACGGCAAGACTTCTCGCGTAACGCACGACGGAAGCGGGCTGTTCAAGAACATTCCGAATCCCCTGGAAGTGATGCGCTACCATTCGCTGGTAATAGAATCGCAGTCGCTGCCGAGTGATCTCGAGGTCATAGCGAGAGCCCAGGATGACCCGGGCGAGATACACGCCGTGAAGCATCGCGCGCATCCAGTATGGGGTGTGCAATTCCACCCGGAATCGACCCTCACGCAGAATGGAAAGGAGATTCTGCGAAACTTTCTCACTCTGAGTGCATGAAGGCACCAATTCTCGCCGCGATCGCGTTGGCACTTCTCACAACTGGCTTGCGGGCCCAGGACACGACATCGCGCGCTGCTGACACCGCCTACGTCGAGTATCATGAGTCGCCGATTACGCTACCCCTGGGGATAGGCCTCCGAATTCCCTCGTACGATCGCGTCAACGGCCTGACGTTGCCTTGGGGCCCCCAGCTCAGCCTCGGCGAGGACAAATTTCAGTTGGATGCTCTCGTGAGCTACCGCTCCAACCTCGGCAAATGGGATCCCTCCCTGGAAGGCTTCGCGCGCCCGGGAGAGGACAACGAGATCAGAATATCTGTCGGAAGAGCGACGTTCACGAACGATTCATGGATCCGTTCGGATCTCATCAATTCAGCCGCCGCATTGGGCGTAGGCAGCGACTCGCGCAACTATTTCCGCGGAGATCGGGCTACAGCGCGCTTCACGCGCACGCTTACCACGTCGGCCCTCACGTTGACGCCCTTCGTTGGCGGCAATATCGAGCGGGACTGGTCGACCGGCTCGATAACGCCGCCCAAATCTCCGTGGAGCTTCTTCGGCAGGAAGGGCGTGCTCAAGATGCGGCGCCCAAACCCCCGAGTTGAAAAAGGGCGAATCAGCTCGATCCTCGCCGGATCGGGCATCGAGCTGGTGCGAGGCGGAGTAAATGGGAAGCTCGATGCCGCGGCGGAGCACTCACTGAGCACTTCACTCGTCGCTGACTGCTCCGGATCGCCGAGCGATGCGGCCTGCCGGTTGGCGGGACAATCGTTCACTCAGCTTACGCTCGACAGTCGGGTGGACTTTCCTACGTTCGGATCGCAGTCGTTTTCATTCATTGGCCATGCGGTCCTGACCGGCAAGAACGTCGCGCCACCTCAGCGCTTCGCCTATCTCGGCGGCTCAGGAACTCTGGCGACGGTGAATCTGCTCGCACTCGGGGGCGATCAACTTCTCTACGTGCAAGGTGACTACACCGTCCCCATCGACCGCATCCAGTTACCTTACCTCGGCAGTCCGTTCGTAGGCCTGCGGTACTCCGCCGGCAACGCCGGTGAAGGAAAGCTCCCACCCCTCATCCAGAATCTCGGCGTTGGTGCGGGGGTGAGCTTCTTCCGCGTGGATTACAGCATCGATCCCGCGCGGAATCGCTCGCCTGTCTCGCGCCGATCGGCAGTTTCCTACGGAATTTCGCTGCCGATGTGAGCGAAAAGAAAGTTTGCTCAGGTTCCCCCCCATGGGTATATTACTGAGCGTGAATTTTGCATCGTGTCGCGCAAAAATGGGCGGGTGATGAGGACGCTGGTGGTGATCCCGGCGCGCCTCGGCGCCATGCGCCTCCCCCGCAAACCACTTCGTCTCCTCTCCGGACTACCCCTTATCGTCCGGGTCTGGCAAAGAATCTCACAAATGGATGTTGCTGACACCGTCGTCGTCGCAACCGATGATGAGACGGTCGCTGGTACCGTCCGCGCCGCGGGCGCCGACTGTGTCATGACAAGTCCGGCACACGGCTCGGGGACGGAGAGAGTGGCAGAGGTCGCCTCACAGCAACGGTTCCGGGGATACGACACGATCGTAAACGTTCAGGGAGACGAGCCATTCATCGGCAAGGGAGCCGTTCGCGGCGCAGCGAGCATGGTTGCAACGGGAAGATTTCCGCTGGGAACTGCAGCGTCCCACGCAAGCTCGGAGATTCTCGACACGCCGAGTCTAGTGAAGGTTGTAATTGCGGACGACGGGCGTGCGCTGTATTTCTCGCGTGCCCCGATCCCGTTTCTCCGCGATCGCGCCGACGCGATGAAGCTCTCCGAGCGTACCTTGCAGCATATTGGAGTGTATGCATACTCGCGGGAGGCGCTCATGCGGTGGGTGGCCCTTCCGCCCCATCCGCTCGAGGAGATTGAACGCCTTGAGCAGCTCCGTCCGTTGGCCGCCGGTTTGCCAATCGGAGTCGCGGTCACGAACGAAGCACCTGCCAGTGGGATCGATACGGAAGAAGACCTCGAGCGCGCCAATGCGCGCTGGGACGCATTCATGAAGGGAGCGGTGACAAATCCCGGGTAGTTCCAGCCAACAAACGCGCTACATCTTCGTCACGGGCGGAGTGGTCTCGTCGCTCGGGAAGGGAATCGCGGCCGCTTCTCTCGGTCGGCTTCTGGTCGAGCGCGGAATGCGCGTGACCATAATGAAGTTCGATCCTTACCTCAACGTCGATCCGGGGACTATGTCGCCCTTCCAGCACGGAGAAGTCTTCGTGACGGATGACGGCGCTGAAACGGATCTGGACCTTGGACACTACGAGCGATTCATCGACCGCTCCCTCGCCCAGGCTAACAACATCACGACCGGGCGGATCTACCTGAGCGTCATCACCAAGGAGCGCCGCGGAGAGTACCTCGGCTCGACTGTCCAGGTGATTCCACACGTCACAGACGAGATCAAGGGAGCGATGAAGCGTCTCGCACCCGAGAGCGACGTGGTTATCGTGGAGATCGGCGGCACTGTCGGTGACATCGAGTCGCTTCCATTTCTCGAGGCGATACGCCAGTTCAGGCACGAGATCGGTCGTGAGAACGCGATCTTCATCCATCTCACCCTCGTGCCGTTCATCGCCGCGGCCGGTGAGGTGAAGACGAAGCCGACGCAGCACTCGGTGCGCGAGCTGATGGAGATCGGAATTCAGCCCGATATTCTAATTTGCAGAACCGAGCGCGCCCTCTCCGAGGAGGTCAAGCGCAAGATTGCGCTTTTCTGCAACGTCGAGTTCGGGGCCGTAATCGAAAGCAGGGATGTCCCCTCTATCTACCAGATTCCTCTTCTCTTTCACGAGCAGGGCCTCGACGAGCGTGTAATGCACAAGCTGGGTCTGCTCGGCCGCCGCGCCCCGGACCTCACAAAGTGGCGACACATGGTCGAGCGGATTCTGCATCCACACGGCAAGGTGAAGATCGCCGTCATCGGCAAATACACCGGACTCGTTGACAGCTACAAGAGCGTTCAGGAAGCACTGATTCACGGCGGGATCGCCAACGACGTCGGCGTAGAGGTGTCGTGGCTCGCGAGTGATTTGTTCACGAACAGGGAGAAGACGCGCGAGCTGCTAGGCGAGTTTCACGGGGTCCTCGTCCCTGGCGGGTTCGGAGTTCGCGGCGTTGAGGGAATGCTCGAGGCGATTCGCTACGCGCGCGAGTCAGGGCTGCCATTCTTTGGGATTTGTCTCGGAATGCAAACGGCGATCATTGAGTTCGCGCGCAACGTGATGGGGCTTCCCGACAGTCATTCGAGCGAGTTTGCGCCGGATTGCGACGACGCCGTGATCTCCCTGATGGAAGGCCAACAGCACGTCACCGATATGGGTGGCACGATGCGACTCGGCGCTTACCCATGTCGGCTCGGTGTCGGAACACAGGCAGCGGCCATCTACGGCGCGCCACAAGTGAGCGAGCGTCACCGCCACCGCTACGAAGTCAACAACAAGTACCGCGATCAGTTCGTTGAGCACGGTTTGAACCTGAGCGGATTGTCCCCTGATGGGTCGCTGGTCGAGATCGTAGAGCTGCAGACACATCCTTGGTACATCGGCTGTCAGTTTCATCCAGAGCTTCAATCGCGTCCCACTCGGCCTCATCCTCTCTTTGCGAGCTTCATCGCCGCTGCAGTGCAGGCGAAGTCGCCGGCACGAGGTAGCCGCAAGCGCACATCAGTAGAGACGGCGGAATAGCGTGGCGAAATTCTTTCCCGCGGATAAGCTGTTCCTCATCGCCGGCCCGTGCGTTCTGGAGAGCGACGAGCTGAATCTGAGAGTCGGCGAGGCGCTGGCGAGGATCGCTGAGAAGGTTCCCGGCGGAATCATTTACAAGGCCAGCTTTGACAAGGCAAACCGGTCCAATCGAAATGCGGCCCGGGGCCCCGGACTCGACGCCGGTCTGGCTGCGCTCGAGCGGGTGCGCAAGGCGACCGGTCTCCCCGTGCTCACCGATGTGCACGCGCCGGATCAATGCGCGCCAGCAGCCTCCGTGGTGGACGTATTGCAGATCCCGGCCTTTCTCTGTCGGCAAACCGATCTTCTCGAGGCGGCAGGGGCGACGGGCAAACCCGTCAACGTGAAGAAAGGGCAGTGGCTTCAGCCCGAAGGAATGCGGGGCGCGGTCCAGAAGATTCGCGGCGGAGAAAATGCGAAAGGGCGCTCCCGCGATATCGCGGTGACTGAGCGCGGGACGTTTTTCGGATACGGAGATCTGGTGGTCGACATGCGCTCCTTTACCCGGCTCCGCGATGCGTGCGACGCTCCCGTGATATTCGATGCCACCCACAGCGTTCAGAAACCCGGCCAGGGCCCCGACGGCGCGAGTGGTGGTGCGCGCGAATTCGTGCCGATTCTGGCGCTGTCCGCAATCGCTGCCGGCGCGCAGGGACTCTTCCTTGAAACGCACCCCGATCCTGACTGCGCGCCTAGCGATGGACCGAACATGATTCCGCTGTCCGAGATGCCCTCGCTGATTGACCGCGCAATAGACATCTGGGCGCGCATCAACCGATGACCCGCAAGGAGATAGTCGAGCGTGGACGTCGCGTTCTCCGCATGGAAACGGAAGCACTGGGTGAGGCGGAGCGCCGCCTTGGCGACGACTTCGGCCGCGCTGTCGAGTGCATTGCAAGATCGGAAGGTCGGGTCATCGTGTCGGGTGTTGGAAAGTCCGGACTAGTCGGACGAAAGATCGCCGCTACGCTCACCTCTACAGGGACGCCGGCGACGTTCCTCCACCCTGCCGACAGCGTGCACGGCGATCTTGGCATTGTCGGTAAGTCGGACGTCGCAATTCTCATTTCCAAGAGCGGTGAGTCGGCCGAAGTCCTTGGACTGTTCGAGCATTTGAAGCGTCTCGGTGTATGTACGATTGCACTGACGAGCAACGCGAAATCGACGCTCGCTCGTCACAGCGACGTCACTCTCGACGCGTGGGTGAAGGAGGAGGCGTGTCCGCACGATCTCGCGCCGACAACTAGCACGACCGTCGCTTTAGCGCTCGGAGACGCGCTGGCGATCGCGCTGCTGGAAGAAAAGGGCTTCAACGCCGACGACTTTGCGCGCCTGCACCCCGGCGGCTCGATCGGAAAGCGTCTGCTGACGAGAGTGTCGGATGTGATGATAACGGACCGCCTTCCCATCCTTCCTGAGTCGGCGACGATGCGCCAGGCGGTCGTGCAACTCGCTGAGCGACGGGGAATCGCCATTGTCACGGGGAGCGATGGCACGGTGGCGGGTGTTATTACGACCGGAGACCTCTCACGCTTGATGGAACACGAGGAGAACGTCTTTCCAATCTCGGTGACTAAGGTGATGAACAGAAACCCCAAAGTCGCCCAATCGGACGAGTTGGGTAGCGCGGTCGTCTACCGCATGGAGACGCACGGCATCATCGCCATGCCGGTGCTCGGAGCGAACAGGCAGATCGTCGGAGTGATCCACCTGCACGACCTGATGCGCGCTGGAGTTGTCTAATGCGCTCCGTTGTCGTGTGCGCGCTTGCCGTTGTTGCGGTCGTTGCCTGTAGCTCGAAG
>CATPBD010000239.1 GCA_955652265.1 uncultured Gemmatimonadaceae bacterium
GCCCGAATACGAGCGCGCCCTCAAGCTCGACGAAGGCGTCATCCGCTACCTCATCACGCTGCACGAGCACGAAGTCGGCGCTCCGCCGCAGTCCGAGGAAGACCTGGCGGCGGCAACCCGCCGTGACGACGATGACGACGACGAGGATTAATCAATGAGACGACCACAAAAGAGCTGTCCATTCTGTGAGAGTCGCGTCCGCTGGGTCGACTACAAGGACGATCGCACGCTCGGACGCTTCATCACCGATCAGGGGAAAATTCTTCCCTCCAGGCTGAGCGGCACGTGCGCCCGTCACCAACGGCAGCTCGCGACGGCAATCAAGAGAGCCCGGTTCTTGGCCCTCATCCCTTACATCCGCGGTCACCAGGCGTAAATGGCAGCGGTTGCCGCGACGCCATCCCAGAAGCAATCGTGGTGGCCGCTCCTCTGGGGGCTCGTTGGCTTTCTCCTCCTGCCGCAGCTTCCGTTTTTCGAGCTGATGATTCCAATTGGGCAGCCCCTTCTTCTGCTCGTGCCGGTGATCGCGGTTTGCTCGATAGTCGGATGGAAGCTCGGAGGGCGGGCCGCGCTCGCGGTGATCTGGCTTGCGCTATCCGTCTGGATGCTGCTCCAGCCAGCGGGTCCGGCCGGTACACCTTACGACCAAATGGCACGGGGTTGGGTGATACTCCTCGCCGCCAGCTTCGGCATGGTGAGCTTGTGGAGCACCACCAGCCCCTTTTTCGTCAGGGCTCTGACGGCCGTTGGGCTAGCGACGGTGGTCGGCTTTCTCATCGCGCTTTCTGCTCCAAGCGGGATCGCGCGATTTCAGCACGCGGCAGGAGAGGAGCTTACTCGCAGAGTGTCGAGCACGATCGATCGGATCCAGCAGAGCATGGATACTCCGGAGTGGAAGCAGCTCGCCGAGAAGATGCCCGCTCTGGATACCTGGAACGACGAGTCCGAGGCCGCGATGCGGGCGATTCCGGATCACACCGCGGGCCTACTGCCAGCGCTTCTGGCGCTCGAGTCGCTGGCCGCACTCGCGCTTGGCTGGGGCATTTATCAGCGTATCTCGCCGGTCAAGATCGGGCCGCCGCTCAGCCCCCTGACCGAGTTCCGCTTCAACGACCAACTGGTGTGGGGAGTCGCGGTCGGCGCGACCCTGTGTCTGCTACCAGCGTTTGCCGACGGCAGGACCGCGGGACTCAATCTGCTGGTGTTCTTCGGGGTGCTGTATCTCATCCGCGGTCTTGGGGTTCTGGCGTGGATTGCGCGTGGCCGCTACGCGGTCATCGTGATCCTGAGCCTCATACCGCAGGTGTGCATCATGCTCGGTGTTCTGGCGCTCGCGTTGGGCCTGGGAGACACCTGGCTCGATTTGCGCCGGCGCCCGAGAACGACCTGACCGTACGATTCATTTCGCGTTTGTGCTAGAATTACGCGGTTCTCAACGATCACTGAAGGAAACTCCCCAATGGAAGTCATACTCAGACAGGCAGTCGAAAAGCTCGGACATCCGGGCGACATCGTAAAAGTTTCCGCCGGATACGCACGGAATTATCTGCTGCCGCGCGGCTTCGCCTACGAGGCGACCGCGGGCAATCGGAAGCGCATTGAGCAGGAGCGCCAGCGTCTCGAGCAGGCAGAGGAGCAGCGCCGCGGCTCGGCGTCCGAGCTGGCCACCAAGCTCGAACAGGTCTCGCTCACTTTCTCCGCCAGGGTCGGTGACGAAGGCAAGCTCTTCGGCTCCGTCACCTCGACCGACATTGCCCACCAACTCGAGTCGCAGGGCTTTCAGATCGAGAGGCGACAGATCGAGCTCCACGAGCCGATTCGGGCCCTCGGCGTCTATCGCGTGGCAATCCGGCTGCACGCCGACGTTCATCCCGAGATCAAAGTCTGGGTCATCAAGCAGTAGTGCGGCCGGCACTGCAGACCTTGCAGCGCCGGACGGCGCGGCGAGGTCTTTTTCGCGTCGCACAGGTGGCGTGCGAAATGCGAGTTGGAACCCCTCACGGAACTTTCGCACACCAGATAAGCTACATACAGATATCCGGCGCGATGCGCCGATGATGAACCTTCACCGAACCGCATGGCGACATCCCTCCCTTCTATAACAACCGCACGCGAAGGCGCGCAACGGGTACAGCGCGCCGCCCAGTTATGCCTCGACATGAGAGCCAACGACGTCGTAGTGCTGAACCTGGCTGGCGTTACCGACATGACGGACTACTTCGTCATCGCGAGCGGGACCTCGGACACCCACGTGAGATCGATCGGCGAGCACGTGATATCCGAGATGAAAAAAGTAGGGCTGAGCGTGCATCACACTGAAGGATTGCAACAGGGCCGCTGGGTGCTGCTCGATTTCTTCGATTTCGTAGTTCACATATTCCACCCGACCCTTCGCTCGTTTTACCAGATCGAGAGACTCTGGAGCGATGCGGAGCTAGTCGCGTTGGAGTCACCGGAGTAACTCAGATGAAAGCGGCAAGGATTCTCGCCATTGCGGCAGTCCTCCTGTGCGCGACTCGCCTCGACGCACAGCAGTATTTCGGACAGAATCAGGTGCAGTACCGGCATTTCAACTGGAGGGTGATCGAGACCGAGCACTTCCTCGTTCACTACTATCCGGAAGAAAAAACCGGCGCGATGGAGGCGGCCCGGATGGCGGAGCGGGCGTACGCGAGACTGTCTCGCGTGCTCGACCACCAGTTCCGCGAGAAAAAGCCAATCATTCTCTTCGCGTCCCGCGCTGATTTCGGACAGAACAACGTCACCGGCGATCTGGGCGAAGGCACGGGCGGAGCCACTGAGCCTGCGCGCCACCGGCTGATTCTCCCTCTTACGGGAGACCTCGGAAGCTTCGAGCGCGTTCTGACGCACGAAATGGTGCACGAGTTCCAATTCGACATCTTCGCGCGCGGCAAGGCGGGGGCGAATCTTCAGACGCTCAACCAGATAGATCCTCCCCTCTGGTTCATGGAGGGAATGGCCGAGTATCTGTCAATCGGACCGGGGCACCCGCTGACGGCCTCGTGGCTCCGTGATGCGGCAGTGAACGGGAACCTCCCGACAATCGAGCAGATGACGGACCGCCCCGACAAGTACTTTCCGTATCGGTACGGTCAGGCGCTCTGGGCGTACGTGGGCGAGCGCTGGGGCGACGCAGCGATCGGCGAGATCCTCCAGAACGCGACGACGCTCGGAATCGCGCGCGCATTTCAGCGGCAGCTCGGTATCACGCTGCACGAGCTGAGCGATGACTGGCGCGAAGCGATCAACGCGAAGTATCTGCCGCAGGCGGCGATACTGGATAGGCCTCGCGCCTTTTCCCAGCCGCTCCTCACCGAGAAAAAGAGTGGAGGCCAGATCTTCCTGGCGCCCTCGCTTTCCAACGACGGCAACCGGATCGCGTTCCTCTCCAATGGAAACCAGAAGCGCGGTGAGCTGTTCATCGATCTCTGGCTCGCCGATGCCCACACCGGCAAACGCATCAAGCGCCTGGTCGAAAGCACCACCAACCCAAACTTCGAGGAGCTGAGGCTTCTCTATTCACAGAGCTCGTTCTCCAACGACGGACGCCTGCTGGCGTTCACGGCGCAGCGAGAGGGCAAGGACGTGCTTTATGTGATGGACGTCGCCAGCGCATCGGTGAAGAATCGGATCGATCTGCCATCTGTCGACGCGATCTGGAGTCCGGTATGGTCGCCGAATGACAAGCAGATCGCCTTCAGCGGCACACACGGCGGCATCACCGATCTCTACATCGTGGACACTGACGGCAGGAATTTGCGCCAGCTCACCAACGACGAGTACGGCGACATGCAGCCCGCCTGGTCGCCCGACGGCAAGCGCCTCGCGTTCGCCACGGATCGGAGTCCCGAGACCAACTTGCCGATCCTCAAGTTCTCCAAGTGGCGAATCGCGGTGATGGATCTCCAGTCCGGTGCCATCGAGGTGCTTCCCAACCAGGGCGGACTGAACCTGAACCCGACGTGGTCGCCGGACGGCCGGCAGATCGCGTTCATTTCCGATAGAACCGGAATTCCAAACATTTTCCTTTTCGATTTCACCGACCGCCAGCACTATCAGCTTACGAACGTGCTCGGCGGCGTCTCGGCGATCACCGAGTACAGCCCGGCAATAAGCTGGGCACGCACAGCGGACAGAATCGCCTACACGAATTTCGAGAGGGGCGACTACACCGTCTGGACGATCGACAATCCGCGTGCACTTAAGAAGACGGCGTTCAATCCGAACACGCCGAATCTCGTGGCGAGCATACTCCCCGTCGATTCGACCACCGCATTAAAAGCTCAGGATTCGCTGACCCTGCGGCCTCGAAATGGTGAGCCGACGTCGACGTATCGCGGCACGGCGGGCTCGCGTCAGTCCTCAATGCTGCCAACCGGCGAGGCGGTTCAGGAACTACCGCCGACCGTCGCGGTGCTCAACTCCGATCCGCTGTATGGTCTGCCCGACACGAGCCGGTTCAAGGAGCACCCGTACCACGTCTCGTTCCACCCGGATTACATCGCTGATCCTTCGATTGGCTATACGCCCAATTACGGTACCTTTGCCGGCGGCACCGCGTTCGTCTTCAGCGATCTGCTCGGCAATCATCAACTGGCCGTTGCCGGCAACGTTTACGGCAGATTGAGCGACGCCAGCGCATTCGTCGGCTACGCGAATCTGAGCCACCGGCTCCAGTACACGACCGGGGTTTCGCAGGACCCTGTGTACGTTCCGCTCAGTAGTGGGGCGTTCAACCCTCCCGGCAGTCAGGTTGTCCGCTACCAGAGTGACTATCTGCGCTACGTAGTGCGCAACGTTTTCCTGACCGGACAGTACCCGTTCAACCGCTTCACGCGAGTCGAGACGGGAGTGCAATTCAACAGCATCTCCGAGGGAATCGTCTCTGTCTTTCAGGATTGCCTCCAAGGGTACTGCAGCGACGTCCAGTTCAAGGACACCCTGTCGCTGCCGACCATCAACTACGTCACGCCATCGACGGCGTTCGTATCCGACAACACGCTTTTCGGCAATACCGGACCTGTTATCGGCCGGAGGATGCGCTTCCAGGCGTCACAGAATCTCGGAAAGCTGAACTTCAGCGATTTCCTGGTTGATTATCGGCGCTACGATCCGATCATATTCAACACCCTTACATTTGCGACCAGGTTCCTCACGTCGCTGGCCGTTGGACGGGACGAGAACTTCTTCCCGAAGTACATCGGGCGGCCCGACTTCGTCCGCGGGTACGATCGCGCGAATTTCAGCTTCTACGATTGCACCTCGATCATCGGGCAGCAGTCGACGTGCAACAACCAGGAGCTTGCGGGCAGCCGTGTTGCCGTCTTCAACGAGGAGCTGCGCTTCCCGATTATCCGTCGCTTCGACGTTGGAAGCAGCTTCGGGTTGCCGCCGCTAGATGGACTCATCTTCTACGACGCAGGCCTGGCC
>CATPBD010000240.1 GCA_955652265.1 uncultured Gemmatimonadaceae bacterium
AGTACCGTCCGCTCGGGGGCGCCTGAAGACACGTCTTCGAGCTGGCCAGTGATTTCCCGTCTCGTGCTCTGCAGCTCTTCGAGCTGATTGTTCAGCTCATTGCGCTGAGCCTTGAATCCTTGATAGATGGCCGTAGCACTCGGCGCTGACCGCGCACCGGCTAGCACTGGCGCGGTTCCGGCGGTCGGAGTGGTTGGTGATTTCTGAATCAAGCTGTCCTCAGAGCAAACGAACAATCTCCCGGAGATTTGTCAGCCGGGCTGTATCTAAATGTACGGATTCAGCCGAGGAATTTCTTCAACCGAGGAGCAAGTTGGCCGGTGTTGAGCGCTCGCTATATCCTTCTTCTTACAAAGCCGGAGGAATTGTGGCGCAGCGGCGGATTTATCGGGACATCACGGAAACGATGGGCGACACCCCGCTCATCCAGCTCAATCACGTCGGAGCGGGTTTACCCGCCCGCATCGTGGTCAAGCACGAAGGCTTTAACCCATTCAATTCGGTAAAGGATCGCATCGGCACCGCGATGATCGACGATGCGCTCCGTGACGGATCGCTTCGTCCCGGGATGGTCATAGTCGAGCCAACGAGCGGCAACACCGGCATCGGGCTCGCGTACGCGGCAGTAGCTCGCGGATTTCGTTGCGTGTTCACCATGCCGGAAACGATGACCATAGAGCGCCGGAACATGCTCCGCGCCCTCGGTTGCCGAGTTGTATTGACGGAAGGTCCGAAGGGAATGAAAGGCGCGATTGCGCGCGCGGAAGAAATCCTGGGACGGCTCGGCGATCGCGCGTGGATGCCGAGGCAATTCGACAATCCATCGAATCCCGCAGTGCATTACCGAACGACGGGTCCCGAGATCTGGGAAGGCACGAACGGAGCGGTGGACATCTTCGTCGCGGGCGTGGGAACAGGCGGGACGATCACCGGCGCAGGCCGGTATCTTCGCGAGAAGAAGCCCGGGATTCGCATCGTGGCAGTGGAGCCGGCGGAGAGTCCCGTTCTCTCGGGCGGTGAGCCGTCTCCGCACAAGCAGCAGGGGATAGGCGCCGGTTTCATACCCAGCATCCTCGACACGAAGATCTACCAGGAGGTGATCAAGGTGACCAACGATGCCGCGATCGCGATGGCCCGCCGCCTGGCGCGCGAAGAAGCAATCTTCGCCGGAATCTCCTCGGGCTCGATCACGTGCGCGGCACTCGAGGTCGCTGCACGTCCAGAGAACAAGGGTAAATTGATCGTGTCCGTGATCTGTGATTTCGGTGAGCGGTATCTATCGAACCCTGTGTACGCCGAGCTTCCGGACCCGGACTACTCGGATATCGACAAGGCGTTGGGCTGATCGGTACGATTTTCGAGCGACTTATACCGAGGGAAGGATCGCAATGAGACCGCTCCCCTTTGTTTGGCCATACGCGCTGGTTTTCTGGGCGATCTACATATGGGCATTTCTCCCTGAATGGAAAATCGTGCAGGGTGGCCGCGAAGGCGCGAAAGACGCGGGCTCGAAGGACAGCGGCTCCATCAAGGTGTTACTGGGTGGGATGTGGGCGGCGCTACTCATCGCCTATCCGCTCGCGTTCGTGAAAGCCGGATCCTTTCCGCGGAGCTGGCAACTGCCGCTCTTTGTCGTGGGAGTGTTGATGATCCTTCTCGGCAGCTTGCTGCGACGCTACTGCTGGCGCACACTGGGCGAATACTTCACGGGCGATGTGCGCGCGAGACAGGGGCAGCCTGTCATCACCTCGGGACCCTATCGCCTGGTGAGACATCCCTCGTATACCGCCGGGATGATGATGTTCATCGGAATTGGATTGGCGCTTGGCAACTGGTTCAGCCTGGCGCTGGTGACGGTGGCGACGATCGCGACCTATGGCTACCGGGTAGCTGTCGAGGAGCGTGTCCTCCTCGACACGATCGGTGAGCCCTACGGGAGTTACATGAAGGAGCGGAAGCGCTTCATACCGTACGTCATCTAGCGAATCAGGAAATCGCTCGGGGCTCGCGCATCAATAGCTCGGTTGGAAGCGGCTCGCTCCGGGGTCGTTCAGCTGGAACGGGTTGAACCCACCGTACCAACTGGTCTTCAATTCCCATTGTGAGCCGTCGGTATTCCTCTTTCATAAGGGGAGACGAAACCAGGAAGTCCGCCGTCGCGCGGTTGCATGCGACAGGAATGTTGTAGACCACGGCAATGCGAAGGAGAGCCTTGACGTCCACGTCGTGCGGGTGTGGTTCAAGCGGGTCCGAAAAAAACACGACAAAATCGATCCTTCCCTCCACGATTGCGGCACCAACCTGCTGATCGCCGCCGAGTGGTCCACTGGCAAAGCGAGAAATATCGAGCCCGAGCTCCGTAGCGAGGATTGAGCCCGTCGTGCCGGTAGCGAAGAGATCGTGGTTCAAGAGGGTGCCGCGGTTGCAGCGAACCCAGTCGAGAAGATCGTGCTTGCGGTTATCGTGAGCGATTAGAGCGATATGTTTTCTGGTGTTCATCAAAAGCAAACGGCGGCTGGGCATAACGTGCCTCGATAAAGATTCGCGCTCAATCTCGTGCTGGAGTGTGATGGTAGAGTCACCATATGGTTCGTGTTGAGTAACGACTCTCCGCCTGGGGCCTTGCAGCGGAGTACGAGTTGTTGCACTTCCAGGCTGGACCACGCGGAGGCATACAGATGAGAGACTCTTTGATTGCCTTGTTGGTGCTAGCGGTTTGTGGGGCGCCGTTGAATGCGCAGGGCAGCCGCGGGGCGCCGCCGCCGCCCATTACGACGAGAGTGACCCACCCGCCGCTGACTCAGTCGAAGGTGACTCATCCGACAGTCTCTCGTCCGACGGTGACCCCTTCCCTTCCGCCGATTCAGCTCGAGGACCAGTGGACGACTGCACTGGTGAAGCGCGACACCCGCACTTTCGACCGGTTGCTTGCGCCGAATTTCGTCTATACCGAAAACGCATCCGTGATGAATCGCGGTGATGTGATCAAGGGTGTCACCGGCTCGGACAAAGTCGAGTGGGCGCGCAACGAAGGCATGAAGATCCACGACTTCGGCGACGTGCAGGTGATTACCGGCGTGTTGCACCTCAAAGGGAAGGGCGCAAACGGCGCGTTCGACCGTCGGTATCAGTTCACTGACACGTGGCAGCGACGGAACGGGCGATGGCAGATAATTGCGGCGCAGGATTATCTGATCCCCAGATAGCTCTGACAGAACGCTGCGAGGAATGGTGAGATGAGCGATATCGTGCGGAGAACTTCAGCGGTTCTGATCCTGGCGGGTTTGTCTGCGTGCAAGGTGGAGAGCAAAGCTCCCGCTACCGACAACACGGGCAGCTCTGATCCGAAGGTCACGTCTGTTGCGGCTGTGGGCACAGGATCGGTTTCGGGTGCGCGCATCGCTGTTCCGCACGCCGGCCCTCCGGGCGAGTGGCAAATGCCCGCGGGTGACTATGCAAGCTCACGCTACAGTGAGCTTGCCTCGATCACTCCCGAGAACGCGGCAAACCTTCACGTCGCGTGGGCCTTCTCTACCGGCGTGCTGCGCGGACACGAAGGCCAGCCACTCGTCGTCGGCAACACAATGTATGTGGTGACACCCTACCCGAACGTGTCGTAC
>CATPBD010000241.1 GCA_955652265.1 uncultured Gemmatimonadaceae bacterium
CCCTTACGGCTCCGTAACTGATGCAGAATTCTCGCTCTCGCTCGCCCGCAAGGGGGGGCGCAGAGAGCAGAGGGCGAGTACGGACGACCGTACTCGCCCTTTGCGCTGTTGGAGTGCTGGTCTCGCACCGCGCATCCGCGCAGCTGCTCGTAGATCCGCTCGAAGTAACCATGATCACCGCGGGGAACAACCGTGTGCCCGCGAGCTTCTCGCTCTCGAACACGTCGGATGCTCCGGTGCAGGCCACGATCACGCGCCAGGATTGGGACCGCGTAGAGAACGGCGACAATCGCTTTCTCCCCGCCGGCACCAGCGGCACGTCGTGCGGCACCCTGCTGACCGTTTCCCCACTTTCAATTCGCGTCGAGCCACATACCGCGCGCATAATCCGCCTCGGCGTCCAGAACGCAGCCTGGTTGAGCAAAGAATGCTGGGACATCTTCTTCGTCGAAGAGGTCCCGCAGCGCGCAGCGGTTAAGGGCAACTCACTGCAATACATCTTCCGCACCGGCGTGAAGGTGTACGTTGCGCCGCCGGGCCTCACCCATGACGGCGCCGTCGAAAACATGGCGGTGGAAGATGTGCCAGTAACTCCGGCCGCATCGACGACCCCTGCCAGGGTGCCACTTAGCGCCACGCCTGGTGCAACAAAGCGCCAGATCTCCATCCGTTTCCACAACACCGGCGGAATGCACCTGCTCGGCAAGGGGCGTCTCGAGTTTCGTCGTCTCGACAACACGCTCGCGATGCAGGTTCCGATTACGGAATTCCCGACGCTTCCCGGCTCGACGCGCAAAATCATGATAGACGTGCCGAGCGGACTCGCACCTGGGGACTATGTAGTTCTCGCACTGATTGATTTCGGCGGCGCCGAGCTCGTGGCGGGCCAGATCGATTACCAGGCCAAGTAGGACACGTGCTCTCCCGCCCGCGGAAAGCTCTGAGCGTCAGCACCAGCGCGGCAATCCTGCTTGCCCTTGGTCTACTCGCCTTTCCGCTAGCGGCGCAGTCGCCGAAGACGATACTTACTCTGGCCGGCGGGGTAATCACGTTTCCCGCCCCCACTGCAGCTGATTACATCGCTGGCTACGTCAACTCCGCTACCGGGGCGACATTCACAGTCACCGCGCAGACAGGTGCATCGCGCACGACCACGATCTCGATTCGTGCGAGTTCGGCGAACCTCGGCGGTGGCAAGGTGATCGGTGATCTCCAGTGGCGGCGCTCCGACCTCCCCGCGACCTGGAACCCCATCACGCTCACGGACGCGCAGGTGGAACAGAGGATCCTGGTTCGCGGCGTCTCAAACGATCCATGGAGCAACACGATCTTTTTTCGAATGATTCTCACCTGGACCACCGACGCGCCGGCGACGTACTCCGGGAATTATGTGATCACTCTTTCGCAGACAGTGCCGTGATCCCGTTGTGCTCGCGGGCCACGCCGCTCGTTCTCGCCCTATCTGGCGCGCTTGCCTCGGCTGGCGCGCAGTCGATGGGGCCTGGTGTTCCGAGCGGCGGGGTGCGATCGACTTCATTCACGACGGCAAACGGAGCAAAGGCCGACTCTGTCAGGGACGCCGGAGATATCGAGATCACACTTCCGTCAGTGAGCGTCTTCGGTGCGCCACGCAGCTATCAGGTGGTCTCCATTCCAATTCCTGATGCGCTCGCCCACTCGACAGGTATCGCGCTGGAGGTCGTCCCGCGCGGTGAATTCGTGATCCTGGGTTCACGCACTCGTTCGCTTTCCGCGATCGGCAAAAACCGTGTCGCAGTGACGATCGGTATTCCCGCGAACGCACTGGCCGGACATCTGGTCGCCGCCGAAGCACGCTTTTCGGCGCCAGGTTCCGCGACACTCATCGTCCCTGTCGAGGTGGACGTCAGCCTGGTGCGGCAGATCACACTGCGTCCGGGTTCCGCTCCCCTCAACGCTCAGGCCGGCAACGATGTGATCCTTCCGTTCGCGATAGTCAACTCCGGCAACGCAATAGAGAACGTAAACGTCGAGCTCGATTTGCCGAGCGGCTGGTCGTCGAGAGAACTGCATCAGACTTCGCTGGCGATAGGGCCAGGCGAGACCGTCAAGAAACGAGTGAGGCTCACGATACCGCCGCTCTCGAGCACGGGCTCATCCTTCGTTCATGTCGTTATGCGCGCTGGCGATGAAATGCTCGGCGAAGAGATAATGACGGTGGAAGTATTCAACTCCAGCTCGATTGGGCGGCAGGCTGGTCCTCTCATCACATCCGCTGTCGCTCACGCAAACGACGAAAACGGACGACCCAATAGTCTCCTAACTCTGAGCGCAACCGGTGCGCTCTTCGATTCGGTGCGCATCGATGCTCGAATGTCGCAGGGTACCGCTCTGGGTGGCGCGGCGAGCAACGCGTTCGCGCATCTCGGCGCGTTCCAGTCTTCCGCTTCGGTTGCGCTCTCTGCACCGTCAGGACAGCTCAATCTTGGCAACACCGGGACATCGTTCTCCGATCTCACCGGGCTCTATCCATACGGCCAGGGAGCGCTCCTGCGCCTGCAACATCCCGACTGGTCATTCACCGGACTCGGCGCTCTATCTATCGCGCAACTGGGCGGCGGTGAACGCAAGCCGATGCTCGGCATCCGCGGCGAGCATCAGGTCGGCGACCTGAGACTGAGCACGTCCGCCTCCCACCTCGCGGACACCGGACCATCTCCGCGGCGCCTGGACGCGTTTGGTATCGGCGCAGCAGTGCCGTCGATCTTCGGCAGCACCTTCAAGGGGGAAATAGCCGAGCGTCGCTTCCAGGGTGGCAGCGGCTTCGGATGGTCGAGCGGACTGGTACGAACCGGTCCCGCGAGCGACGAAGAGATTCACTTGACGCACGCGCCGGGGGGAAGCGACGCTTTCGCTCTCGCGACCAACGAGCTCGTCGCCAACGCCTCGGAGCGGCTGACTTCGCGCGCGGCGGTGAGCGCGAGTGCGTGGCGGACCACCGATGCGACGTCGGTGTTTAGCGGGCTCAGCGCGAACGGGTTCTCGGTCAGACCGCAATACGCGATTCGCGCGGCCACGACTCTTGCGATCGAGGCGCGCTCCTATGTGTTCGACGCGACCTCGCGTCCCACTGCGCTTAACGCAGGAGGCGGTTTCGGAAATCGGGAACAGCAGCTCGGGCTTAGCCTGAGCACCTACGTTCGCCAGTACTACGTCAACAGCTCTGCGTATCTGGGCAACGTGACACGCACGGTATCGCCGATCGGTCAGAGCGTCATCAGCGACCGCTCGCCGCGAAATTACTGGACGACGAACGCGGGCTGGTCAGGCGCCGGAGGCGTTCTCGAGGTGCAGACTCGCATCGAGCAGACGCGCGACCGCGGCGGCTTCGTCAATCAGCAATCGATGTTCGGGATTCGTGGCGAGCAGGTAGTGCTTCCGTGGTTCGGCGGAGTGAGGGCCGAAGGCGAGCTCCAGCGGGTCAACGGGTTCGGCGACGAGAAGTCCGCGAACGTGCGAGTAGGCCTCGCGATTCCAATCGTGAATGGTCTCGCGCTGAAGGTCGACGCAGAGCGCAACTCGATCTTTCACTCGTTGAGCGGTCACGTGCCGTGGAACCTGGGCGTGCGTTTGGAGCACGCGCTCACCGTCCCGATGCTTCGCACGCCGGGAACCTCGGGATACGTGTACGAGGATCTGAACGGGAACCAGCGTCGTGACCCCGGCGAGCCGGGAGTGCCCGGCGCAATCGTCCGACGCGGGGGCGAGACAGCAGTCGCCGACGGGACTGGTAAATACCGGCTAGGGGGAGACCCGAGGCAGCCGGTAACGATCGACGAAGCTTCGCTGCCCGATGGGTGGGCGGCGAGCGGGCGAGGTGGCGAAGATCTGAGCGTTTCGCTGTCAACATCCGCGGAAGTCGAGCTCGTGGTAGCTCCGCGCTCAGGGATTTCGGATGTCCAGGTCGATCTCGCCAAAGCTCATGTGATCGCGCGCGATAGCGCGGGTCGCGAATGGGCAGCGAGAATGACGGGACCGACGACAGCGACGTTCGAGTCGCTTCCCGTCGGCACTTACACGCTCGAGTTCGACCTCTCCGAGCTGACTGAGCCGTTGGTGCCGAGAGCGCCAGTTCCGATGCTGGTGGTGAGCGGAAAAGACTCGAAGTCGATCACGATCACGCTCGATCCGCGACCGATTCGCATTTGGAAGGGGCCGGGATCGCACGGGACCGACGCGCCGAAAAACACTGCGCCGGCCCCTGAAAAGACGCCGTCAACGGCAGGACCGTCGCGCTCATGAGAAGCGCGACGAGGTCACGGCTGAGAGTGCTCGCGAAAGGGCTCGCGCTCACACTCGCTCTTCTGGGCGCTGCCTGTCTTCACTCGACCGCGCCGTTGCCGTCGTTGCTCCAGCTCAGTGGGGCGTGGAAATACACTGGTGTGCAGACGGCACCGGTGCGTGAGACGCTTACCGGTACGCTTACGATCTCCCGCGAATCGGGAACAAGCTTTCAGGGCCGGCTCGACCTCGTTGCCGCCAATCAGCAGACAGGACAGAGCTCGGTGCTGGGCGGGCTGGTTAGTGGATCAGAGAGTGGCACCGACGTGATCGATTTCGACGCCGATTTGGATGTGACCCGTCGTCACGTCGGTCAGATCGTAGCCGACACAATTAGCGGAACCTGGATCGGCACTGCGCCGGATGGGACCATCTCTTCCGGAACCTTTCGAGCAGAGCGGGAGCCGTAGATGAGACGTGGATTCTGTAGGGTGCTAATCACTATCGCGCTCGCCGCAATAGCTGTCCCTCAAATGGCATAGGGACAGTGCACGGCGAGCGGAAACCCGGCGAGCTGCAACCTGCCTGGCAGCGTCTCGATGACAGCTGGCAGAGTCATAAGGCTGCAAGTGAGCGCGGGGTCAACGACGCTAACCGCTCCGACGCCCGCGGACTTCGACGCGGGGTTCAACTCCACGACGGGCCCCACTCTTACCGTGAGCGCTAACGCCGCGTGGACGCTGCAC
>CATPBD010000242.1 GCA_955652265.1 uncultured Gemmatimonadaceae bacterium
CAACGAAGGGCCGCCGATGATACTCAAGTCCTTCGTGATACGCGGGCTGGATTCTCTACCGGAGAGAGAGCCGATAGTCCGCGATCTTCCTGTTCGCGAAGGAGGCAGGTTCGACCGCTTCGCGATCGATGCCGCGGCGGATACCATCCGCCAGCGCCTGCACAACAACGGGTACCCCAGGGCTGACGCCGTCAACAGCTTCACCCTGAACGACAGCACGTTGAGCGCGTGGGACACACTGACGGTTACGCCGGGACCAAGAACGAGGATTCGAGAAATCAAGATCCAGGTAACGCCCCTCGCGGGAAAGAAGCAGCAGATACCGACCAGAGTCGTGCGCCGCATCATGGGGCTCGACTCCGGGAGGCTGTTCCGCGAAGACGAGATCGTTGACGCGCAGCGCGCGCTGTATCAAACCGAAGCATATCAGCACGTCTCGATTACGCCGGACTCGAGCCAGGATTCACTGGTGACGCTGTACGCGAATCTCGCCGAAGCGCCGATGCACGCGGCGCGGATGGGAGTCGGATACGGAACGCTCGACTGCTTCCGCGTGACTGGTGAATACACCAACTACAACTTCCTCAGTGGGGCGCGCCGGCTCGACCTAAACGGGAGAGTCTCGAAGATCGGAATCGGTCGTCCGCTCGATGGCGCGCCCGGATTCTGTCCCGCGGCGAAGAATGACGTGTTCAGTAACCTCCTCAGCTATTACGTCGGCGCCACGCTGCGCCAGCCCGTGTTCTTCGGGCTGAGGACTGTTCCGACTCTCACTCTGTACAGCCAGAGCGTGTCAGAGTACAACGCGTATCGCAGGACGACAGCTATTGGAGGCGTCGCCTCGGTTGTCTGGCGCTCGCTTACGCGGACACCAGTCAATCTCAGCTACTCGATGGATCTCGGCCGCACGGAGGCGCAGCCGGCGCTGTTCTGCGCGGTGTTCAACCTGTGCGACGCCGAAGAGCGGAGACGAGTCGAGAGGACTCAGCGCCTTGCGATCCTGAGTATCGCTGCGACGCGGGACAATTCGAACAGCCTGCTCTCGCCCACACGCGGATCGATAATCAGAGTCGAGGCTCGTCATTCCTCGCCGGTGATTCTGTCGGACACCGCGCTTCAGTTCAACAAATTCATCGGTGACGCGTCGCGCTACATCAATGCGGGTGGTGGAAACGTGCTAGCGCTCAGGATTCGTGGCGGCGTCCTCTACGGACGAAGCCTGGGCTCCGAAACTGGATTCATCCCACCGTCGGAGCGTTTGTACGCCGGTGGTCCGACAACCGTGCGCGGATTCGCGCAGAACGAGCTCGGATCAGCGATCTACATCGCCGCTTCTCCATTCAGGGTTGTGCCCCCTGCGGTGAGCGGATTACCCGACACTGTGGTCAGGGACACCAGCGGGATCTACAGGAGAGTTGTTCCGGTAGGCGGAAACACCCTTGTCGTCGGGAACGTCGAGCTGCGAGTCCGCAGTCCTCTGCTTCCGGAGCTGCTGCAGCTCACACTGTTCACTGATGCCGGAGAGGTGTGGAATCGCGGCAGCACGTCCGCGCTGGGCGGTGTGAAGCTCAAGGTCACGCCTGGGATCCAGGTAACCGCATTCTCGCCCGTAGGGCCGGTGCGCGTCGCGGTCGGGTACAACCCCTACCAGCGTCCTACGGGGCCACTTTACTACGAAGCGACGAATGCGGGGGGAGCGCCGCTGTTGTGCGTGAGCCCGAACAACACTTTGCCGACGCACTTCTCTCCGCCAGATCCGGTGACGGGCGTGGTGACCATCACGCAGATTGTCCCCACGAATGGGTGTCCGGCGACGTATCAACCCGCCAAGGACAATCGCTTCCGAAGCAAGCTCACCTTCAGCTTCGCTATCGGCCAGGCGTTCTAGGTTCCCATGACCAGCCGTCTTCGCATCGTTCTCGCGAGCGCCATCGTGCTGGTGGGGCTAGGGCTGATAGTCATCCTCAGCTTCATCGGCGTCACCCACACAGGCTTCGGTCAGGAGCGCGTGCGCCGAATGGTGGCGACGATGCTCGAGGGAAACGTCAAGGGAAAGGTCTACATCGGCCGGATGAGCGGCGGCTTCTTCAATGGCGTCACGATCGATTCGCTCGAGATCAGGGACGACGAGGATTCCGTCTTCTTCGCGTCGGGTCCCATCCAGGTGTCATACGACGCGCGCGACCTGTTCGATCGCAGAATTCTTCTCAGCAGCGTCGAGGCTGAGCATCCCATCGTCCACCTTCGTCAACACGCCAATGGCGACTGGAATTGGAGACGCATCTTTCCCGCGAGCGTGGAAAAGCAGAAGCGCAACGAGCGGGGATTCGGACAGTACGTCGTCATCGACTCGTCGGAAATCCACGACGCGACATTCACTCTGACGCTTCCGTGGCGTCCGTCGGATACGCTGCGCGGGGCCAAGCTCGATAGCGCGATCAGGTACGAGCTGACGCGACAAGATCACGATATTCGCCGCACCCGCGAAGGTTTTGCGCGGACTTGGCGGTGGACGAATGCGCAGGCGAGCCTGGGCTTCAGCCGCATCGCCGATCCCGACACCGTCGGTCGTCTCGTCCGACTGAAGAAAGCGAGCTTCACCGAGGCCGATCCGGACTTCAAGTTCCGCAACATCTCCGGCACCCTTCTCAACCTCGGCGACTCGGTATTCGTCGACGCGCAACACTGGGACCTTCCGCGCTCAACGGGAAAGGCGCACGGAAGCGTGGTGTGGGGAAGCGATCTACCCGTTCGCTACTACCTGCACGTAGTCGGCGATTCGGTGTCGCTGGCCGACGTCGCGTGGGTCTATCCGACGTTGCCGACGACGGGTGGCGGCAAGATGGAGCTCGACATCCGGAGCGAGCACAATCCGGAGTTCCTCGATTACATCCTGACCAACATGGACGTGCGGACAACCCGATCGCACTTGCTGGGGCAGATGACATTTGCGACCGGTGCTCCGATACTGGCGGTGAAGAACGTCGATCTAGAGGCCGCGCCAGTCGATTTCGATCTGCTGCGAACTCTGAATGGGAAGGCATTTCCATACGACTGGCAAGGTAAGATTACCGGCACGGTAAAGGCGCCGGGCGGTCCGCTCAATCATTTCAAGGTCGACCAGTCGGCGCTCATCTTCGAGGATGCGCACGTACCCGGCGCGGTTACAGAAGCGCGCGGCGAGGGCGAGCTGGACATCCTCAACCCCGCGTTCACGGCGTTCCACGACTTCAACGTCGATGTAGCGACGCTCGATCTCCGCACGCTCCAATACCTGAATCCGTTCTTTCCGAAGATCAAGGGATCGGTATCGGGCACTGCGACGCTCGATTCGTCCTGGCTCGACGTGCGGTTCAAGAACGCGGACCTATTCCACCACGATGGCAACCAGCCGGTCTCTCACGTCACGGGCAATGGG
>CATPBD010000243.1 GCA_955652265.1 uncultured Gemmatimonadaceae bacterium
AACGACGCCTGCTTCCGAACCGCTCTCCTTTCCGGTGAGCTGGCTGTTCGAGCACGCGTCAGCGCCAATCCGGTATCGCTCGATGACCGAAGTCGCTCGCCTCAGCGAGCCCGGCTCCCGCGGCGTGGACTGGCTTCCGTACTCGCACCGGCCGGCAATCAAGCTCGCTGTTACTCAAAGTCGCGATGGGACCTGGAATAATTCCATCCTCGCTCTTCCCGGCCGACACAGCGCGGATTTCGCCGGCATCGGAACCATTCCGGCAGTTCGGCGGCTGATCGAGTACGGCTGGACTCCGGACTCGCCTCCACTCGTGCTGGCGCGCCGACTGCTATTTCGATTGCTCGCTGAAGACAACGATCCCGCCTTCACGTTCGAGCTCGGAACCAGAACGCGTGACGACGATTTGGTCCGTCGAACCCGCGGAATATTTCGCGAGGCAGCAGCCGCTACCCTCGCTCAGTGCGGATATGAGAACGACCCGAGGTTGCGCGGTGCGGCGCGGCGGATCCTCGAGCGAACCGTCGCGTACCTGAACTCGCCGCTCGGGGAGAAGCCGTGGATGCGCGTTGGCAATACGCACGTTCTCGCCCCTGAATCGGCGCCGCCTTCCATCTACACGCTGACGATGCTCGCGTACATGCCGATCTTCCGGCACGAGCACTTCACAGCTGTGGAGCGGATCTACGACTGGATTACCCAGCCGCTCCCGCGTCAGGAAGTCCTCCAGCTGTATGGCAAGAAAATGGTGCCGCAGCCGCACCTCATCATGGGTGACGTTTTGCCGCACCGTAACGCGGTAGAGGCCGACGTGCCGTTCGCGCTCACGTGGCTCGAGACTATGGCGCGGCTCAACTTCCTGCGCCGCAACGAAGGCTGGATGAAGTTGTACGAGCGCTTCGTGGACGACCGCGATCGCGCGGGAGTCTGGCATCCACACAAAGGAATGGAGCGGCCAACCACCACGCACCCGTGGGCATGGTCGGCATTTCCGCTCGATGACGGGGTTGGCGTCGAATCGAAGTGGACCGATGTGACGTTTCGCATCGGTCTCATCGGAAAGCTTCTCGGCAGGGAAATTGAATTGATCTGATCCGATGATCAAATCACGTCGCCGGGACAATCTCAGTCCCGGCGAAATGTTTCCCGCCGGCGATCCGGCTTATCGCGTGAGCTTTCCGCGATTGCGGTCCGGTCTGAAGGTGAGAGTGGTCGAGCGTGGCGATTCGGAGTCGCCGCCTGTCGTGCTCATTCATGGATGGGGCTGCTCCGTCTATGTGTTCCGACTCAACATGCCCGCTCTTGCCGATGCCGGTTTCCGGGCGATCGCGATCGACCTCAAAGGACACGGGTTGTCGGACAAGCCGACCGCAGCCGACGAGTATACGATCGACTCGCTCGTTGAGCACCTTCGGGATATCCTGGACGTTCTCGAGCTCGAGCGCCCCGCGCTCGCCGGCCATTCACTAGGCGGCTCGTTGATCTATCATTTCGCGTCGCGCTATCCAGAGCGTGCGCGGTGTCTGGGCCTGCTCTCGCCGGTCGGCTTGAAGGGCGTGCCGCTGATGTGGCTGTACCGCGCTCTCACGCCAAAGCTTCTCACTCCGATTCTTCGGCAAATACAGCCCCGTCTGATTGTGAAGCTCGCCTTGAGGCGGGTTTACGGACGGCGCGCGCATTTCACGGAACGTGACGTCGAGGAATTTCTTGCGCCCTCACAGTTTCCGGAATACGCCTTGGCGATGCGGGAGCTGCTTCACAATTACGATTGGACCGCGGCGAAGAATCGGCGGCTGACAACGGTAGATCTTCCAGCCGTTGGAGTGTGGGGAGCGCGAGACCACATGATGCCGAACGACGGGATGGGCGTCTACGTTCCGCTCCTTCCTCGACTAGTGCTGCGCGCGATCCCCGACGCGGGGCACATCATCGCCGAGGAGACCCCTCACGAGGTAAATGCCGCTTTGCTGTCGCTTCTACACAGCGCTGCGAGCGCTGTAACGGCCGAATAAGGCCGAACCCTTGGTCCGATGCTCTTTTCGACCAGGATATATTACACGTAGATGAGTGAAGAGAAAATCGACGCGGGGCTCTCCTTTGCGGAGCTCGACCTCGCGCCCGAACTGCTGCAAGCCGTGCGCGACGCCGGCTATACGCACCCTACCCCAATCCAACAGCAGGCGATTCCCCTGGCGCTCGCTGGACGAGACCTCATTGGTCTGGCGCAAACGGGAACCGGGAAAACCGCGGGCTTCACCCTTCCCATCGTTCACAACCTGATCAGCACTCCGATCACAGACGCGGATGGCCAGCCCATACACCGCGTCCGCGTTCTGGTCCTAACACCCACGCGCGAGCTCGCCGCTCAGGTTGAGGAGAGCTTTCGGAAGTACGGCAAATACACGCAGCTCCGGGTCGTTCCGATTTTCGGCGGAGTCGGAATCGAGCCGCAATCCAAGGCGCTTCGCCGCGGAGTGGATGTCGTCGTGGCGACTCCCGGACGGTTGCTGGATCATATGGAGCGGCAAAACGTCGCGTTCAACGACCTGGAAGTCCTGGTGCTGGATGAGGCGGACCGGATGCTCGACATGGGATTCGCTCCGCAGCTCAATCGGATAGTGAGCGAAATTCCCCCGTACCGGCAGACCCTGCTGTTCAGCGCGACGATGCCGCCCGAAGTCGAGGCCCTTGCCCGAACGTATCTGCGCAAGCCGGTGGTAGTTCAGATCGGCCGTCGCTCCGAGGCAGTGAGCACTGTTACTCACGCCGTCTACCCGGTTCCGCGGGAGCGAAAAACCATGCTCCTGGTCGAGCTGCTGAAGGAAGCGCAGATGGACTCGGTTCTCATCTTCACCCGCACCAAGCACGGCGCCGATCGCGTCGTTCGTCACCTCGAGGACGAAGGAATCGCCGCAACGGCAATGCACGCCGACAAGTCGCAGGGTGAGCGCACTCGCGCGCTGGAAGATTTCAAGTCCGGGAAAATTCGCGTGCTCGTCGCCACCGATATCGCGCAGCGCGGCCTCGACGTTTCCGGTATCAGCCACGTAATCAACTACGACGTCCCGCAGCAGCCCGAAGACTACGTGCACCGCATCGGTCGCACCGGACGCGCCGCCGCCACCGGTGATGCATACACTTTCATGTCGACCGACGAGATCGCGATGGTGCGCACGATTGAGCGCATGATCGGACAGCAGATACCGCGGATTTCTGTTCCAGGCTACGATTTTGGCACGACGGCCGAGGGCGGCTCGAACGGAAAGGACCTCGAGCCAGCAACCTCCGATCTCAGTGCCTCAATCGACCCAGTCGCGACACAACGACGGTATCGGCGGCCGAGTTCCGTCGCACGACGACGCTGAGATTCGCCGCACCGTATCCCATGCCGGTCGCCGAGTAAACTATCCGTGCGCGGGTGGCCGAGAGCCGACCATCGTGATCCGCGCCGATTTCCGCGTTGCGCAGCGTAGTTCCGTCCGCCCTCACGTAAATTGCGCGGCCAGCGGTGTCGATCTCTACGGTCGCCTGCGCGCCGCGCGCTATCGCTATGTGTCGGGCGGTGCTGAAGAGCGATTCAATCTCGATCACCGCGCCGCGCACGTGAATTCCATCCAGAAACCTTCCCGCCCGCGGGACCGCGATGGCCGAGAGTATGCTCAGAATGCAGAGCGTGACGGTGAGGTCGATCAAAGTGAACGCGTGTCGCATCGATCCTTCCGCCAAGTTGCGCATTTGAATAGCATATGACTGATACGCGGCACGCCGACGTCCCGAATCATCTGGGTATATCCATTCCGTTCCACCGAAAAATGAAAGGCTTAGTCGCGTCGAGCGCTGCCATTTGCGCGCTTGTCGTAGCCTGCTCACCACCGCCCGCAGCGAATCCGCCCGCGCTGCCTCAGCCCACTGCAGCAGGGGTCCAGCCGTTTCAGATGGACGCGAGTCTGACGCCGGATCTCGTACCTCCTTTTCAGCAGGGTCCGCTGATCGTGTGGGGCCCAGAACCTCCGGGCGTTTCACACCCGGAGCGGGTGCGGACATACGATTTGCAGCATCAGTCGACAACCGTGCGCTTTGACTGGACGCGTCACGCTGTCGTCGGCACGACCACGTTGCAAATCGCGGGATTGCCGGGAGCGTCACCCCTCTCGAACGTCGCTATCGATGCGGGCGACATGACGATCAAGCGGGTGGCAGCGAACACCACGCCGCTCAAGTACGATTACGACGGACGCTCCCTCGTGGTGCACCTGTCGAGCCCGCTTCGCGCCGGAGCCAAAACATCGATCACCATCGATTACGATGGTGCCAATCGAACGAAGGGGGCGTACTTCAAGCCGAGGCACATCGTCTGGACCCAGGGCGAGACGGAAGACACCCATTACTGGGTTCCGACGTACGATTTCCCGAACGACAAGACGACCTGGGAGTTCTATCTCTGGAGCGCCAAGGGCGAGCGAGCACTCTCGAACGGTCGCCTTGCCGGCTCGCGCGCAGTCGGCGACAGCATAGAGTGGCACTGGGTTCTGGACAAGCCGGCGTCCACCTACCTGATGACGGCAGTCGTCGGTAACTACGCGGTATTGCAGGATAAACCGTGGCAGAACGTGCCGATCGGGTACTGGACGTATCCGGACTCGATCGATGCTGCTTGGCGCGGGTTCGGAAAAACTCCCGCCGCAGTCGACGTATTCTCGCGCAAGACAGCGGTGCCTTATCCGTGGGCGAAATACGATCAGGTAGTCATCCCGGGATTTCAGTTCGGCGGAATGGAAAACGTCACCGCCACGTCGCAGAACGACACTGAGATTCTACTTCCGCCGTGGGGGCCGCCTGAATTGAGCGCCGACGATCTCATGTCGCACGAGCTCGGACACCAGTGGTACGGCGATCTGCTCACGACCCGGGGATGGGGCGATGTGTGGCTCAACGAAGGGTTCGCGACGTTCATGCAGCAGATCTTCCGTGAGGAAGACAAGGGAATAGACGAAGGCGCCATCGATCGGCTCGGGACGCACGAACAGACCATTGCTGCTGATCGCCGGGCGCGCCGCCCATTGGTGTACGACAAGTGGGTCAATGAACCATTCGAGGTCTTCTTCAGCGGTCATATCTACCCGAAGGGTGCCACTGTTC
>CATPBD010000244.1 GCA_955652265.1 uncultured Gemmatimonadaceae bacterium
CGCCGGCTCCGCCGGGAGGTCGCCGGTCTCCTCGGGCGCGCCCTTGGACGTCGCCTGCGCCCCAACCCGCTCGGACTCCCTGTACGGTTGTCAGTTGTCAGCCCAAAGCGATCGTAGACTTGAAGCTCGCGCGCGAACGTAGCTCTCACGGCGATAGCGGCTGAGCCGCCGCGCTATTCGCGCGCGTAGTTACAAGGCTATATGGGAGAGGACACCCCACCTCGACCCAAACAGCGATGCCTACACGAGCCCGAGAAAATCGCGTGGCGATGCAGCGAAGCCCGGGAAGATGCGATCGAGCGCGCGAGCGCCAAGGTGATCTTGCACGACTTCGGCGAATACCGAGCGGAAATCGGTCGTGAGGGCGAGATCGCGACCCTCAAATAGCTGCTCCTGTTCGAGGCCCGGCCACTTGCCGTGCACCTTGCCGCCCTTGACGTGCCCGCCAATCACGAACAGCGCTCCTGCGTGTCCATGATCAGTCCCACGATTTCCGTTCTCCTTCGCCATGCGACCGAACTCGGACATCGTGAGAATCACCACATCTCCCATCTTGTCGCCGAGGTCTGTTACCAGCGCCGCGATCGAGCGCGAGAAATCGTCGAGCCGCTGCGCGAGCTGACCCGTCGACGATCCCTGGTTTACGTGCGTGTCCCAGCCGCCCACGTCAGCAAACGCGATCTCGAGTCCGACGTTCGCCTTGATCAGCTGCGCGATCTGTAGCAGTCGCGTTCCGAACTGAGACCGTGGATACTCGGCGCCATTCTGTGGCAGGTATTTCTGCGGATTCGCCGAGCGCAGCATCTTCACCGCGTCGAACATCTCGGCGCCGGTGCCGTGCACCAGATCGGCCGAACCCGTGCGATATAGCGCCTCGAGACGCTCGGCCGAGCTGCCGGTCGCGCGCACGCTGAACTCGTCGAGACTGTTCATCGCTACTGTCGGACTCGGGCCCTCGAGAATGCGTGGCGTCTGCGGAGTCAGCGACACTGCCCGGAAGGGAGTCTTGGCGAGATTGCACTCATCGCACGTCCCCTTCACCGCGAGATAGCGATTGAGCCAGCCGTCCGTCGTTCCCTTCATATCGGGTGTGCCCGTTTCCATGTAGTCTTGGGCATCGAAGTGCGAGCGCGTGGTGCTCGGACTTCCAACGGCGTGCACTGGCGCCAGCAATCCGCGATCGTAGAGGGGCTTGAGAGGAGCTAGCGCAGGATGAAGTCCGAAGAATCCATCGAGATCGATCGCTCCGCCGATTGCGTTGGGCGACGGCTGCGGGATCGCGATCGAGGGGCGCATCGCGTAGTACGCGTGTTCGCCGTGCGGGACGACAATATTGAGCGCATCGGCGGCGCCGCGCTGAAATAGGCAGATCAACACCTTGCCCTTGGGCGCGTTGAACAGCTCCATCCCGAACGCCGTCCGGCGGAGAAAGCTCGGGCTCAGTCCGATTGTCACGAGCGCCAGCGCGCCCGACTTAACAAATACTCTGCGTTCCATGTTCGTCTCCTAATGCCTCTGAAATTCTGGCGACCCGAGCGCGAGTCCCACGATCTGCGGCAACCCCTTCAGCTGAGGTACGTTTGCGAATCCACGTCCCTGCAGCGCTGGGCGTCTCCCGCCCGCGTTCTGATTCGGCCGAGCGGCCGCGCCATTACCGCCGTTTGCTCCGGCGTCCATCTCCTGCGCCGACATGTTTGCATTGTCGGGAGCTGTCACGGTCGGATTCGCATTCTGTATCGCATTCGAGCCTGCTCCGTTCGCGAGCATCGGATGCTCACCCGACAGCAACACGGCGCGCGTATCTGGCGAAACCATTCCATTCAGAATCGTCGCGACAACCGCGTCAACCTGCTTCTCGCGGGAGGCTGAGCGAAGCGTGTCGAGCGCGGGAAGCCCACGGATGTCTACACCGGGCAGACGTCCTGCCGCCGCGGCCATTCCGAAGTTGATCCGATTCAGGATCGCGCCGGTGTTCATCCACGACTCGCCTGTCTCCGGCCAGCCGTTCGGGGCCTGGTGCCCGAAGATCGGCTGCCCCAGGAAGGCGATTACCTGCGCGCTGCGCGGGGTGCTGTCGGGCGTGGCATCGAGCGCGCGCATCGCGCTCACCACGACCTCGAATGGAGTCTTCACCTTGCTGTGGAAAGCCTGTTGCGAGAAAAACTCCGGCGACGTGATGATCGCGCGCAAAACCTCGCGGATGTCGCCATCAGTTTTGAGATATACTTGCGCAGCGTGATCGACCAACGCTTTGGATGGCGAATCGCTCACGAACCTGCGCGCAAGCTTGAACGATATGAAGTGCGCCGTCGCGGGACTCTTCGCCAGGATGTCCAGCACATCCTCGGCGTCTTCCATTCCTCGTCCCGCCGCGAGCTTGTGGCCTAGTACGACCTTCTCACCCGCGTCGTGTACCTGCGGACGAAACACGAACCCGCCACCCTGTGCGGGCGGTTTGATCGTCCAGCCGGTGAATGCGCGAGCGACGTTGATCACATCCTGCTGGGTGTATCCGCCGTCTACGCCCAACGTATGGAGTTCGAGCAGCTCGCGACCGTAGTTCTCGTTCAATCCCTGGCGTTGGCGCTGCTGTTGCTGTTGACGCTGCTGCTGTCTCCGGATCTCCTCGGCGGCCTGCATGGTTCCCATGATTGCGCCCAGTCCGCCCCTGCCGAACGGTACCGGCCGAACTCGCGGCACTCCGTTCGGCGCGTTGAGCGTCGGGCGATTGCTGTCGGCCATGCTGCGCGCGTTATCGAGATAGAAGAGCATCGCCGGGCTCTGCGCCACCGCTTCGAGTAGATCGCGGAACTTCCCGAGCGCATTCGGCCGGATGATCTTCTGGTCGAAATCCGCCAGATAATAGACCTCGGGACCGCCCTTCTGCGCGTAGATGTTGAAGTGATTCTCCCAGAAATCGGTCATCACTTCCTGGAGCTGGCGTTCGCTTGTGACTGCGCGGGCGACCCGCGATGACTGGAGCTGGGTCACGACCTGCCGGGTAAGGTTGAACTGCTGTTGCTGTTGCTGGCGCAGCGCGATACTGTCGGCAGCCGTCATCACGCGCGTCGAGTCTGCTCTCTGTTGACGCACCTGCTGCCGCGCGCGCTGCTGCTCGGTGTATTGACTCAACAGGTCGTTCTGATCCTGATTGAGCGCGGAATAGTTCGCGACGAACGCGTTCAGCGCGTCATCGTTGATCTTCTCGGGATGGAGCTGTTGATCGATCCAGTTGTCGAGACCGATCGCGCGCACCTTGAGCGCGTCTCCGGGCTTGGCGCCGAACGTCAGGCGATTCAGCGCCTGGATGATCTGTTGATCGGCGGGTAGCTCACGAACATCGGACCGGATGGTCGTGGTCTTGGCCTGTGTTTTCTTCGCGACAGGGCTCTGCGCGGATATGCCGATTGGAGCGATGCTGAGTAGCGCCGCGGCGATGCCGACCAGTTTTGTGATTCGCATGTTTGTCCTCTCTGCGTCCTGAAGAGTAGACGCACAGCGGGGCCGAAGTGTTAACCCCGCCCTACCCGATCCAACCGAGGTGCCAACCTTCCAGCCTGTTCCGCTATCTAATAGGTGTTGCCAAGTCATTGGCTGTCTCTGACCGTCCACTATGTCCTCGATCTCCGAACGTCTCACCTCCGCTCTTGGCGGATCATACACCATTGAGCGCGAGCTCGTTGGTGGCGGGATGGCGCTCGTGTTCGTGGGCGAAGATCACGACCTCGATCGAAAGGTCGTCATCAAGATCCTGCCGCCAGAGCTGGCCGCGAGCGTGTCGGCCGAAAGGTTCCGCCGCGAGATCCTCACAGTGGCTCGGCTCCAGCACCCGCACATCGTTCCGATCCTGAAGGCGGGTGAGCTCGATGGTCTTCCGTATTTCGTGATGCCCTATGTGGACGGCGAGTCGCTCGACGTCACGTTGCGTCGCCGCCACACGCTCGGTGTTCGTGAAACTCTCGGAATCATGAAGGATGTCGCTCGCGCCCTCGCGTTCGCGCACGAGCGGAACGTCGTCCACCGCGATATCAAGCCGGGGAACATTCTTCTCGCGTCAGGATCGGCCACGGTTACCGATTTCGGCGTGGCGAAAGCGTTTTCATCGGCGCGCCGATCGGGAGAGAAGGGGGCCGGTCTCACCAACACCGGCATGTCGCTCGGCACGATTCTCTACATGGCACCTGAGCAAGCAGCCGGCGACCCGGATATAGACGGTCGTGCCGACATCTATGCGCTTGGAGCAACCGCATATGAGATGCTTTCCGGCGCTGCGCCATTCGCGCACCTGAACCCGCGCGAAATGCTGACGGCGCGATTGACGCTTCCGCCACAGCGGCTGTCGAACGTGCGCAAAGATGTGCCGGCGGCCCTCGAGCGGTTGATCGCGCATTGTCTGGCGATCGATCCCGCCGATCGTCCGCAGACCGCGGCAGCGCTGGTCGACGCGCTGGAGGATCCGGAGGCGTTGAGCGGATCGTTCACCGCATCGGGATCGACTCCGGTGCGTCGCGGGAGTCGTGTCGTTCGGCGCGCAGCGGTTGGCGCCCTTGCACTTGTTGGTGCGATTGCCGTGAGCGCGGGCATCTACACTCGCACGCATCCGAACACTGCTGCCGCGCTCACTAACTCGAGAGCTCTGGCACCGGCCGCCAATCTCGGCATTATCGCCGTGCTTCCGTTCGTGAACCTCGGCGCGGATTCCAGCAACGCCTATCTGGCGACCGGCGTGACGAATGCGGTCGCCGGGAAATTGATGAAGAAGTCCGGACTGAGAGTGCTCGCTCCCGGTCGTCCCCGCTCAGTGAGACGTCGGAGCGACACCGCCAGCACGGCGAGCGTTAACGCTCGTCTCGTTCTCGAGGGAACCGTCGAGCGTGTCGGCAACCGGTTGCGCGTAACCGCACGCTTGAGCAGCACCGACGACGACGTAATGCAGTGGGCGGATGTCTACGACCGTGATGTCAAAGACATCTTCTCGGTCGAGGACGAGATCGCGGAGGCGATCGTCGCGTCGGTGACGTCTGGGCTAAACGCCCCGCCGTCGAACAGCTAGCAACGCAGCTGAACCTAGTGCGACTGCAAACGCCGGCACCGCGGTCAGGACAGGCCACATCACGAGCGCGAGGGTGAGTGAGCGGTGGTGGCTTGAGCCTGACACTTGTGCATGAATGTTCGCCGCGGCAGCAACGCCGAAGGCGCCGAGACCGACGGCCAGGGAAGCATGGAATGCGGTTGTTGCTGGCGCGTTACGCAGGCGAAAGTGCTCGTATCCGATATGAGCCGCAAACGCGACGCCGCTGATCACCCAGGCCAACAGTCTCAACGTGACTCGCATCTGATTGGACGAAACCCAACCGGCCAAAGCGCTGAACGTCATGCCGACTACGAGGTACACCACGCCTACGAGTATCACTGCCAGGTGCCAACGTTGCTGACTTGATTCGTCCATGTGGTGACCTAACGCGCCGGAGTTTCGCTGCGGTGGTCAGCCGGGCAGCCACAATGACGTGTGAAGAAACAAATCGGCGGCGACCTCTCCGCCTAAAGGTGGAGAAAGTAAACCGGTGCAAGTGCTGCGAGACCTGCTCCGGCTTGCAGCGCCAGTACCTTCAGCGCCTGCCTTGGAGTCCGCGGTAGCCACTTGATTGCGAAGAACGCCACGATCGGTGTTTGTCCGCCCATGAGTAGCTGCCAGATGTGGGCGGCAGCGCCTTCATCGGTCTCAGGGGCACCGCCGCCACCCATCGCAAGGGCAACCAGCAGCGTGACGAGGGCGGCCAACGACATTCCCACCGGTAGAAAGGCGCTCGGCTGCTTCAAGATTGTGGACAGCTTCATTCGGCAGCCCCCCAAGAATGGATCTCGAGCCAACGGCGAACGAAAGGCCGTGCAGCAAAATGTAAAGTACTTTGTAACAGAAAGCAATTCGGGTCGAACTCAATGGATCAAGAACTTGCCGTTCGCGCTGTCGAGCCGCACAATGAAGAAGCAAGGAGCGCACATGACACGCTTATCTGTCGCCGCCGCCGCGGTTCTTCTCACTCTCCCCTCGTTCGCCGCGTACCCGCAGGAGCACGCACAGCACGAGAGCGCGCCGACTGAAAAGTTGGGCACCGTTCACTTCGCGACTTCGTGCAACCCTAAAGTCGCGCCGCAGTTTGATCGCGCCGTCGCGCTGCTGCACTCCTTTGAATTCGGCGCGTCGATCCGGGCCTTCAATGAAGTGCTCGCCGCCGACTCCACGTGCGCGATGGCGTACTGGGGGATCGCGCTCAGTCGATGGTCCAATCCGATGGCGGCTGGAAATCGGTCGGTCGCGCAGCTACAACAAGGCCGGCAAGCCGTCGACGGTGCGATGCGCATTGGCTCTCACGCCTCCGAGCGAGAGCGCGGCTACATACACGCCGTCAGCCAGTTGTACGACGACTTCGAGCACAAGGATCAGCGGACGCGCGTCGTCGCGTACGCTAGCGCGATGAACGAGCTCGTGATGCGGCAACCGGCGGACACCGAAGCCATGATCTTTTACGCGATCTCGCTGACCGCGTCCGCGCCGCCCACGGACAAGACGTACGCAAATCAGTTGAAGGCGGGCGCCATTCTCGAGCCGCTCTGGGCGAAGCAGCCGAATCACCCCGGGATCGCGCATTACATCATTCATACCTACGACTATCCCCCGCTCGCTGACAAGGCACGAGCGGCCGCGGAGCGCTATGCGAGCATCGCGCCGTCCGCCGCGCACGCGCTGCACATGCCCTCGCACACGTTTACCCGGGTTGGCATGTGGGAGGAATCGGTCAACGCCAACAATCGGTCGATCAAGGTTGCGCTGAGCACTGGCTCCATCGCCGAAGCGTTGCACGCCGCCGACTACGCGATGTACGCCGATCTGCAGATGGGAAAGGATTCCGACGCGAAAGCGATTCTCGACGGAGTGCCGGGGCTCGCCGCGCGCTTCAACCCAAACGCTATCACTGGTGCCGCTCCCGGTTCCGCAGGCGTGTTCGCGCTCGCAGCGATTCCGGCGCGTTGGACGCTGGAGCGGAGCGCGTGGGCGGAAGCCGCCGCGCTCGAGCCGAAAGCGAGCGACTATCCGTACACGGAGGCGATGACGTACTTCGCGCGCGCGCTCGGCGCGTCGCACACAAGCGATCTCGCAAAAGCAAAGGCGGCCATCGATTCACTGGCGTCGATTCAGCAACGTCTAAGCGCGAAGGGCGAAGGCTATTGGGCGGAGCAGGTGGCCATCCAGCATCTCACCGCCCAGGCCTGGCTCGATCTCGCCGAGCACCAGCAGAACGACGCTCTCACGCTCATGCGCGAAGCCGCCACTCGCGAGGACGCGACCGAGAAGAACGCCGTGACACCGGGGCCGCTGGCGCCGGCGCGTGAGCAGCTGGGGGATATGCTCACAGAGCTCAACCGCCCCGCGGAGGCGAGTGCGGAGTATCGCGCGACGTTGCAGAAGGAGCCGAATCGCCGGCACGCGCTCCGGGGCATCGGCGACGTTCGCTAGGTAGCGGGTTTGCCCGCTCCAGCCCCGAGATAAGCGTCGGCCAATTT
This sequence comes from uncultured Gemmatimonadaceae bacterium, assembly GCA_955652265.1. Taxonomy (GTDB): domain Bacteria; phylum Gemmatimonadota; class Gemmatimonadetes; order Gemmatimonadales; family Gemmatimonadaceae; genus UBA4720. The sequence goes on from CATPBD010000244.1 coordinate 7,564, forward strand.
CCTACTCATGATCGCTCCTGTGTCAGTGTCACGCGCCAAGCCGCTTCCCGATAAAGATGTCCGGCCGGCCAGGACCATTTGCATCCGGCATCACGCCGATGACGTGAAAGCCAAGGCGACGATAGAACGGCAACGGATGGTGTCCCCAACTGCCCACCGCGCCGAACGCGCCTGGGAGCGCTGAGTATAAGTCAATGCCGCCGAGCGAAGTCTCTCCGGCGAGGTCGTCGGTTCCGGCCCATAAAGTCAGCCCACCGCGGGCTGTCAGAATGGCCTCGAGATCCAGGACCAGCGCTCGACCAACGCCGTGGCGACGCTGTGCCCCGTCCACGACGAGCGGATGCAGCTGCCACACAAGACCGTCGTATTCTCGAATTGCGCCGATCCAGCCGATGATCGCGCCGTCGGTTGCCCGCGCGACGCGGCTGGACACGATCCGTGCTGATTGATTCGACAACTTCCTGGCGCGCTTCTGCCATCGTCGTCCAAACGCCGAGCGGGGAGAAGGCGGCGTGAAGCAGACTTGCCGCCTCCTCGATGCGAGCGCTGTCGGTTGCGGTCAGGTCCTCGATCGTGAAGTGCATGTCGTCTGGGTTAACGCCCCAGTTCAGCTGCCGTCATCTGCTCAATCGGCGGATCTCACTTCTGCGAAATCATTCCGCCCGAATGGACAACGCATGACGGAACACATCTCGCGGGTCCCACCGCGCCTTGATCCGCTGCAGGCGCGGATAGGTCTCCTTGTAATACAGCGTGTACCAGGGCACGCCTGACGTATTCAGCGTCGGGTCTGCGAGGTCGGTGTCAGGATGATTGATGAATGCGCCATCGTACGCATCGCTCGGCACGGGCACGCCACCGCTCTCCACAAATAAATCCCGATAGAACGCCCGCGCCCAAGTCAGATTCTTTATCTCTTCCCGCGGATCCAGCCAGCCTGTGTTGCATGCGATATCGAGAATCGAATCGCGTTGGGCGGCGGCGGTCGCGTCGGGCGCGACCGTATTGATCCGACCGCCATAAGTTGCGAGCCCCAGCATTCCGCCCATGACGTCGTGGTCGGTGCGGGTCAGGTAATCGTACGCCACACCAATCTGGCGATCCGTGAATCGTTTCTTGAGTAGCGCGTCCTTCACCTTGGTACTCACCCCGCCTGGCGGCATGGCGAACAAATCGGGAAACGGGTTCAGGGCGAACTCGAGCCAGGGCATTCGCGTGAGCTCTCGTCCCTGCGGTGCGATGATGCCTTCGCTCAGCGCCGCCAGATGGTTCGCGACCTGCCCTTCTGCGGCACCTGCAGTGCTGACACCGCGGACGACGATCTTTCCGAATTGCCTTCGATGGAGCTCGAGGAGAGTCCAGATAGAGGCGTTGGGGGAATCGGCGTCACTGTTTCGCTCGCACCAGACGCCGTGATTTCTGACGAGTCGCAGGAAGGACGGCTGGTCGATGTCGCTCCATCTCCATTCTGCCTTGAAGGTCGTGATCGATTCCGGCGCGCGTGGCAACAATCTAGCCGGCTCATTGTCGTACGAGTCGGGCGACCGGAACCAGTACCGGATTACGACGCCGAAGTTGCCCCCGCCCCCGCCAGTATGCGCCCACCAGAGGTCGCGATGCGGGTCGGACATCTCTCGGGTCGCCACCACACTGCCCGCGTGTCCACCAGCGTCCACGGTAACGACCTCGACGGCGTACAGATAATCCGCTGCGAGGCCGAGCTGGCGGCAGAGGAAGCCAAAGGCGCCACCGACTACATGGCCGCCCATGCCGATCTCCGGATACTCGCCGAGCGGAATCACGACGCCCCACATCTCGAAGAGCGCGCGGAACGTCTCACCCACCGTGGCGTAGTACACGCGCTTCATGGGCGAGACATCGATGATCACCCGCACTTCGGGGTCCGATACGAATCCTTCGAGGCAGTGCCCGCCACTCGTCACGGCGAGACGCCGTCCTTCTCTCACCGCATTCTCTACCGCCGATGTCACCTGATCCGTCGAGCTGACCAATCGGACGTAATCCGGGCTCGAGCTGAACCGCTTATTGAAGCGCTTATCGACAACTGCGAGATACCGCGGATCGTCAGGGCCGATTCTGATGGATTCTGCCTCGGTGTCGTCGGTCGTTAGTCGGGTCGACATCGTCTCCTCGCGATAGCCATGTTCAAAAGTGCTCGTCAACTGCAAACCACGTTAGGCCTCTCTGATGAACGGCCTACTTCGCTATTTTGAACGCATGGCGAGCAACAAACAAACAATCGCAATTCTCACCGGCGGCGGTGACGTCCCCGGTCTCAATCCGGCGATCAGGGCGATCACGATCCGAGCGCTGCGCGAAGGGTACCGCGTCGTCGGCATTCGGCGCGGCTGGGCCGGACTCGTCGACTACAACCGGGAGGACGGTGTCGACAACTCCGAATGCGTGCAGGAGCTATCGGAGGCCGAAGTGAATCGCGCTGGCCGCACCGGGGGCACTTTCCTCCACACCTCTCGAACGCGTCCAAGCCACCTGCCACGGGCGCGCGTGCCGGCGCATCTCACCGGCTACGACCAGCCGGTAAACGACGTCACGAAGGATGTGCTCCGGAACCTCGAGCACATCGGAGTCGACGTACTGATTCCGATCGGGGGCGACGACACGCTTAGTTACGGCAAGCGCCTGCACGATGAAGGGGTGCACGTCGTCGCCATCCCCAAGACGATGGACAACGACGTCTACGGCACCGATTACTGCATTGGCTTCAGTACGTGCGTCACGCGCACTATCGAGCTCACGCACCGGCTGCGCACCTCGGCCGGGTCACACGAGCGCTTTCTCGTCATCGAGGTCTTCGGCAGATACGCCGGCTTCACCGCGCTACTGCCGACGATGGCCGGTGCGGCCGACCGCTGCCTCATCCCGGAATACGCGACCGACGTCGAGCATCTCACCGAGCTGATGACCTACGACCACAACAGGAATCCCAGCAAGTACTCGGTTGCGCTCGTGTCGGAGGGAGCAAGCCTCAAGACGCAGCAAGGAATGAGCTTCGAGAGCGAAGAGACTGACATGTTCGGCCACCGCAAGCTTGGCGGCATCGGTGACAAGGTCGCGGCCGCGCTCAAGGAGTACTCACCCAAGTACAACAACGGCCGCCGGATCGACGTCGTAAGCCAGCGACTGGGCTATCTCGTTCGCTCGGGCGATCCGGATGCACTCGACTCGATCGTGCCGATGGCGTTCGGCAATCTCGCGCTCGCCCTGATACTGAAGAAGCAGTTCGGCCGTCTCGTGAGCGTCCACAAGGGCTTTTACGACAGCGTTCCGATCACTAGCGTGACCTCGGAGAAGAAAATCGTGGACGTCGCGAAGTACTACAACACGCAGCGCTTGCGGCCGATCTACGAGTTCGACGGGGCCCCGCTGTTCATCATGACGAGCGATTGAGGGAAGCGGGAAGTGGGAAGGGAGAAAGGCGGAATGGACGTCCCGCTTCCCGCTTCCCGCATTTAGAGTGCGCGTTTCAGATTCGTGATCATTCGGCTAATAGCATCGCAATAGCCGCGTGCCTTGATTAGCATCGGCGATTGCACGTAGCCGATCTGCTTGGCTAGAAACAATTGCACCTCGACCTCGATCGCAGAACCTCGCGCTATCGAGAGAAAGTTACGGTATTCACCACGGGCGCTGCGTGCGTGTCCTTCCGCAATGTTGGAGGCAACTGAAACCGCAGCGCGCCGCAATTGGCTTGTCAGTCCGAATCGTTCAGACTGCGGAAATGACTCCGTGATTCGATAAACCTCGAGCGTGAGTTCCACTGCGGTGTTCCATACTCTCAGCTCTCGATAGCTTTGAACGCCCATAGGACAGCCCATTCAGTATCTGGAACAACTCAGCCGATAG
>CATPBD010000245.1 GCA_955652265.1 uncultured Gemmatimonadaceae bacterium
CTACCCGTCTCAACGATAGAGCCCGCGAGCTTCGATGAACCGTTCGACGCTTTCGGGCACGAATCCCTTGATTGATTTTTTTGCACGCAGCCGTTCCCTGACCTCAGTGGAAGACACATCCACCCGCCGCGTGGATATCGTTACAATGCCTTCGCCCGCGAGCTCAATCCGGAGCCCATCGGTTCCGGATCTCTCCGTCGTTGCCAGCGTCGCCAACTCGCGAATCCGCTCCGGATTCCGCCACTGCGGAAAGCCAGCCAGCGCATCCTGACCCAACAGCAGGAAGAGCTGCGCCCCCTTGTACCGCTCTGCCAGATGCTCGAGCGTGTCAACCGTGTAAGATAACCCCTTACGGGTGATTTCTGCGTCGTCGACGGCGTAATTCGCGTCGTCAGCGACCGCCAGACGCACCATTTCCAACCGGTCCTGAGGTGACGCGACCGGCTGGGTCCCGACCTTGAATGGCTGCGCCCAAACCGGAATGAAAATCAGCCTGTCGAGACTGAGTGCCTCGCGTGCATCGGCGGCCAGAAGCAGGTGACCGACGTGGGGTGGATCGAAGGTGCCGCCGAAGACCCCAATTCTCACGGGCTACGTCGCGGGCGTCGCAGGTGCAGGACCGCACGCCTTTACAACGTCGCGGTCGTTGGGATACGCCTTGCGCATCGCATCACAGAGATCGCGCGCGTCCTCGCTGTACTTGATCGCGCGGTACGCCTCCAGCAAACGCAGGTATGCCTCCCTCGTCTTCGGGGCGTTCGGGTGAAGCCGGATCACGTCCTTGAAGTAGAGAATGGCCGAGTCGAACGCCTTTCGTTTGAGATACAGGTAGCCGGTGGTGTAGTCCTTCTCCGCCAGCCACTCGTCCAGCTTGGCGAGCTCCTTACGCGCCGGCGCGGCCAACGGTGAATCTGGATAGCTCGCCAGCAGAGACTGATAGGCAGTGACGGCGTTGTTGCCGTAAGTCGCATCAAGCTCGGGATGTCTCCATTCCTTCTGGTAGGCCCGCCCCGACAGATAGAGCGCGTCATCGACCAGAGTATCCTGCGGGAAGGCGTCGATCAGCCGATTGTACGTCGCCGCGGCAAGCAGATTTTCTCCGAGCTTTGACTGCGACGCGGCAAGATAGTAGAACGAGAGTGGCAGCCGTCGATCGCGCGCGGGCAGATCGAGAGTGAGCTTCTCGAACGCCTTCGCCGCGTTATCGTACCGGCCCGCGTTGTACTCAGCCATCGCTACCTGGTAGAGCTTGTCGGTACTGGGATAAAGCTTGGGATCGAATGGGGGCGTGCACGCCAGCGGTGCCGCGAGCAGCAGAGCCAGCAGTAATGGTTTGAATCTCAACATCCGGATGATATTACCCTCTGCCGTCGAGCATGTTCACACGGAGGGGCGCCCGATGGAATGGTACCGCACGCCCAGCTCCCGCATCTTCTCGACGTCGTAAAGATTTCGGCCATCGACGATGACCGGCTGCTTGAGCGTGCGCTTCACCCGCTCGAAATCCGGATGGCGATACTCGTTCCAGTCCGTAACAACGACCAACGCGTCCGCGCCGGCGAGCGCCTCATAGTTAGTCTCGGCATAATCTATTCGGTTGCCGAGCAAATCCCGGGCGTGCTCGATGGCGGCCGGATCGTGCGCGCAGATCGACACTCCTTCGTCCAGGAGCGCCTCGATGAGGGTCAGCGAAGGCGCCTCACGCATGTCGTCAGTGCCAGCCTTGAAGGCCAAGCCCCAGAGCGCGATGCGGCGGCCATCCAGCTCTTCGCCCAGTGCGCAGCGGATCTTTGTCAGCAGAACCGACTTCTGACGCTCGTTGGCAGATTCCACCGCCGCGAGCACATCGAGCGGCACACCGCATTCCGCTCCCATCTTCACCAGCGCCTTCACATCCTTGGGAAAGCACGAGCCCCCGTATCCCGGGCCGGGGAATAGAAAAGACTGCCCGATGCGCGAGTCGCTCCCGATTCCGCGCCTCACGAAGTCGACGTTGGCGCCGAGCTTGTCGCAGAGGTTGGCGATCTCGTTCATGAAGGAGATGCGCGTCGCCAGCATTCCGTTCGCCGCGTACTTCGTCATCTCCGCCGATGAGATGTCCATCAGCAGAACCGGTTTTCCCGTGCGCACGAATGGCGCGTAGATATCCATCATCACTCGGCGGGCGTGAACGGACTCAACGCCAAGCACGACTCGATCGGGCCGCATGAAATCCTCGACGGCGTCGCCCTCCTTGAGGAACTCCGGATTGCTGCAAACATGGAAGGGAAATTTCGCTTCCTTCGCCACGGCTTTTGCGACTTTCGCAGCACTTCCTACGGGAACCGTGGACTTGGTTACGACCACCATCTCCCGCATCATGTGCCGGCCAATGAGCTCGGCCACCTGCAGGACATACTTGAGATCGGCGGATCCGTCCTGGCCCGGAGGCGTTCCCACAGCGATGAAAACGACTTCGGCCGATTCAATCGCCTTGGGCAGCTCGGTCGTAAACGAGAGTCGGCTTTCTTTCTGATTTCGCTCGACCAGGGCTTCGAGTCCGGGCTCGTAAATAGGAATGTCGTTCTTTACGAGCCGCCGAATCTTCTCTCGATCGATGTCCGCGCAGCATACATTGTTGCCCGTCTCAGCGAGACAGGCGCCTACGACGAGTCCGACGTAGCCGGTGCCAATTACCGATATGTTCACGAGCTGATCGAGTTAGGCAGTGGCGTAGGATGCGGCTGACGCGAGCGAAACGATCCTGCCCTTCCCCTTCGTGAGCTTCGCTGTCGCGTTTCGTGTGTCGACCACCACTCCAGCGAGATCCACTACGCGCTGATAGTCGACCGAGGAATGATCCGTGACGATCACCACGGCGTCGGCGCTTGTGATCTCCTTGTCCGTGAGCGCGACACCGGTGTACTCGTGTCCATCTTCGCGGAATTTTGGAACGTAAGGATCGTGATAGAACACCTTTGCGCCCTGACTCTCCAGCAGACGAATGACGTCGAGCGCGGGGCTCTCGCGCATGTCATCGATGTCCTTCTTGTAGGCGACGCCAAGCACGAGGATGCGGCTCCCGTTGACCGCTTTCTTCTCCTCGTTGAGCGCTTGCGTAACCTTGCGCACGACCACCGCCGGCATCTCGCTGTTGATCTCGCTCGCCAGATCGATGAATCGCGTCTTGTAGTTGAGCGTCCTCATCTTCCAGGCGAGATAGTGCGGGTCGAGCGGAATGCAGTGCCCGCCGATTCCCGGCCCGGGAGTGAACTTCATGAATCCGAACGGCTTGGTCGCGGCGGCCTCGATCACTTCCCAGATATTCACGCCGAGCTTGTCGCACACGATCGCCATCTCGTTCACGAGCCCGATGTTGACCGAGCGGAAAGTGTTCTCGAGCAATTTCACCAGCTCCGCCGTCTCGGTGCTGGATACCGGAACGATCGTGTCGAGACAGGTCGCGTAGAGCGCGGTCGCGATCTCCGTGCAGGCAGGCGTGATTCCGCCGACGATTTTGGGAGTGTTCTTGGTGTTCCAGATTGGGTTTCCTGGATCGACGCGCTCGGGGCTGAACGCCAGGAACACATCCTCTCCAACCGTAAGTCCGGCCGCCTCGAGCTTGGGCTGCATCAGCTCCCGCGTCGTACCCGGATAGGTCGTGCTCTCGAGTATCACCACGACTCCGGGACGGCAGTTGCGCCCAATCGCGTCCGCCGCCGCGAGCACGTAACCCATGTCCGGATCGCGGGTCTTCGCCAGCGGTGTGGGCACCGCGATCGATACTGCGTCCATCTCCTGCAGTCTCGATTCATCGGCTGTCGCTTCGAACTTTCCCGCCTTCACCAGCCGCGCCACCTCGGCGCTCGACACATCCTGGATGTGCGACTTTCCCGACATCAACCCCTTCACGACGTTTTCGCTCACGTCGTAGCCGATCACCTTGAATCCAGCCCTCGCAAACTCCAGCGCGAGCGGAAGCCCGACGTAGCCGAGCCCTACGATCCCGATGCAGGCGCTTCTGTTCTCTATTTTGGCGAGGAGCTGATCCTTTAATTGCACCTTGGACTCTCTTTGGGTGGAGATAGTTGTCAGCGACCGTAAAAACCGCGCACTGCTTCGATCACTTCATCCAGCTGCGACTGCTTGAGCTCGGGATAGACCGGAAGCGAGATGACTTCCTTCGTCGCTCGCTCGCTCTCGGGAAATGCGCCGCGCTTGTATGCGAGATACTCGAAACACGGCTGCAAGTGGAGTGAGAGCGGATAATAAATCGCGGAGCCGATTTCCTTCGCCTTGAGCTGCGCTTGCAGATCCTCTCGACGCGCAACACGCAAGGTGTACTGATTATAGATCGACTCGTTGGCAGGATCGATTGTCGGCGTTCGCACACCCTCGACATCGGCGAACGCGGCGTCATAGTAGGCGGCGTTCTTCCTCCTCGCCGCACTCCACGCCGAAAGCATCGGCAGCTTCGCGGATAGAACGGCGGCCTGAAGCGCGTCGAGCCTGCTGTTGTACCCAACCTCTTCGTGGTAGTACGTCTTGAGACCACCGTGGACCCGCAATCGACGCACGCGCGTGGCGAGATCATCGCGCTGAGTAACAATCATTCCGCCGTCGCCGTAGCCGCCGAGGTTCTTTGACGGGAAGAAGCTGAAGGTTCCGATGGTCGCCGCTTCGCCGGCCATCACCCATTTGCCGTTCACCTTGCGACGCGCTCCGATGGACTGAGCCGCATCCTCGATCACGGGCAGGTTCCCTGCGACGTCCATGATGGACTCGATCGGCGCCATCTGACCAAACAGATCCACCGTGATGACCGCGCGCGTCGCCGGCTTGATGCTCGCCGCAATCGTCTCCGCGGAAAGATTGAAGGTGTCCGGATCGATGTCGGCGAACACGGGACGCGCACCAACGTTATGAACCGCGCCGGCCGTGGCGAAGAACGTAAACGGAGTGGTGAGGACTTCGTCGCCGCGACCCACGTCGAGTGCACGCAGCGAAA
>CATPBD010000246.1 GCA_955652265.1 uncultured Gemmatimonadaceae bacterium
CCAGCGGCGTGAGTCCGGCCCGCTGCGCCGAGATCGCAGCAGCAAGGCCGCACGGGCCCGCTCCCACGATGACGAGGTCCGCGTCGTCCGGCATTGCGGTCAATCGTTAGCCGACGGCGGCCGGATGAGCGGGAACCGCGCCTTCCACTCCGATGATCTGATCTCTGCGCGTCCCGACGCTCACGTACGTAATCTGCGTCTCGACCAGCGACTCGATCCGGTCGAGATACCGGCGGGCCTCACTCGGCAGATCCGAGAGACTCCGGGCGTCGGCCGTCGAGCTACGCCAACCCTCGAACCATTCGTACCTGGGCACGGCGTGATCGAGCACATTCAGGTCGCCCGGAAATTCCTCGTACAACTCGCCGTCGGCTTCATAGCCGGTGCAGAGAGCGATGCGATCGAGCGTGTCGAGAACGTCGAGCTTCGTCACGGCTAGATCTGTCAGTCCGTTGATGCGTGCGGCGTAGCGCACGACGACGCCGTCGAACCAGCCGCACCTGCGCGGACGTCCCGTTGTCGCACCAAACTCGTTGCCGAGATTGCGTACCTCCGATGCGAGCGGCTCATCGAACTCGGTTGGCAGCGGACCGTTCCCCACTCGCGTCGTGTAGGCTTTGACAACACCGATGACAGAGTCGAGCTCTTTTGGCGCGATGCCGACGCCTGTCGCGGCGCCGCCGGATGTGGTGCTGCTCGACGTCACGTATGGATAAGTTCCGTGATCGATGTCGAGCAGTGATCCTTGCGCGCCTTCCAGGAGCACGGCGGCGCCCCCGACGATTGCGCGATGGATCCTCAGGCCGACGTCCTCGGCGAGCGGCAAAAGTCTTTTCGTGAAGCGGCCGAGCATATCGAGAGTGTAGTCGACGTCCGCGCGTTTCGATCCCGAGATCGCCAGCTCGATATTGGCGTGCGCCACGCCCCGCTCGATGAGCCTTCTCAGGCGTTCCGGATTTCTCACATCCAGGACGCGAATCCCGCGACGCCCGAACTTGTCTTCATACGCCGGCCCGATTCCGCGACCCGTCGTGCCAATCTCTTTGCTCGCCGAGCTTTGGCTGTCGATGAGCTTGTGATAAGGCATGACGAGGTGGGCACGATCGCTTATGTAGAGCCGGCCCTCCACGTCGATCCCGTCTGAAACGAGCTCGTCGATCTCCGAGAACAAGGTCTCGACATCGAGCACCACGCCGTTTCCGATCGCGCACCGGACCCCGGGGTGCAGAATGCCGCTCGGAATCTGGTGGAGCACAAAGGACTTGTCGCCGATCTGCACGGTGTGTCCGGCGTTCGCGCCACCCTGGTAGCGAACCACCCAGTCAGCGCGCTCCGCGAGGACGTCGACGAGCTTGCCCTTGCCTTCGTCGCCCCATTGCGCGCCGACGACGACTATCGTGCGTGTTTTCGAATCGAACATCGCTGGTTGAATTCGGAAGGTTCGGGCGGAGGGAAAAGCAAACGCCCCGAGAGCTTCGGGGCGTTGGTTCAATCTACGTTTCCGGGATTCGCTGTCAACGCTCGGCCGGCGACGGCGGCGGGACCTCGTCTATCACTCGAGGGGGATCGTCCGGGCGCACCACGCTCCTGATTGGGAGCACCACGGTGAACGTCGACCCTTTCCCGTAAACGCTCTCCGCGAACACATGTCCACCGAGCGCGTCGACGAGCTTGCGCGTGATGCTCAAGCCAAGACCGGTCCCGCCGAACTCGCGTGTCCGGGACTGATCAACCTGCCTGAAGTCCTCCCAGATCGACTCCAGATCGGCCGCGCGAATTCCGATGCCGGTGTCGCGGACGTCGAAGCGCAGATCTTCCTCGTCCTTCGAGACCGTCACCCAGATTCCGCCGTGATGGGTGAACTTCACCGCGTTGGAGAGGAGATTGAGCAGGATCTGCTTCACCTTGGTGCGGTCGGTGTGTAGCGTCAGGTCCTTCGACGGCATTTCCACGTTGAACGCGAGCGACCTTTTCTTGATCAGCGGCTCGATCTGCTGCGAGATCTCGTTGATGATGTCGCCCAGGGTGACATCGTCGAGGTGGAGCGGCATGCGGCCCGCCTCGATCTTGGCGAGGTCGAGAATGTCGTTGATGAGCGCTAGCAGGTGTTGCGCCGCCCCCTGGATGCGATTCAGCCCTTCTTCCTGCCGCGGCGTGAGATCGCCGTAAATGCGATCGAGCATCAGCGACGCGTAGCCGATCAGCGCGTTGATCGGCGTCCGCAGCTCGTGCGACATGCTGGCGAGGAATTCGGACTTGAGGCGATTTGCTTTCTCCAATTCGCGAGATTGCCACTGGAGTCTCGTGTTCTGCTCGGCGAGGTCGGCGGTGGCAGCCTGGATGCGATCCTCGAGCTGACCGGAGAATGTTTTCAGCTCGTCATACAGTCGCTCATTCTCGGCCTGTTCGGTGAGATCGTGGAGTACGGAAACGATAGCGAGCGGCTCCCCACGCCGGTTCAGAATCTTTCCCGATACGACTTCGACGGGCAGCTCGACGCCGGTGCCGGGAATATGCAGCGTCATCTGCTCGCGGCGAGCGACCGAGGGGCTGATCGTGAAATCCGAGATGAAGGTGGTGAACTTGGTATCGTTCGCCTGAACCGTCGCAGCCCGCTCCCAGCTCTGACTATCATCCGCCTCGAACAGCTGCTCTGCCTCCTTGTTCATGAGGACGATGTTGGAGCGGTCGTCGGTGACGAGAATTGGATCGGCGACGTTCTCCAGAATCAGGTTCAAACGGTCTCGCTCCCGCTTCGCCTCGATCTCCGCCAATCTGACTCTCTGCACCTGGCGCTCGAGCTCGTTGGCGGCGCGGCGCAGATCGGTCACGTCGCGGAGAACGGAAACCGTCGAGCCTGCCTGGGTGCCGTCGACCCCACCGAGATCGTGCGTCAGCACTTCGAACAGGAGATCCGTTCCCTCGTCGGGGTCGACGAGATTGAGCTCCCGGGACCCGGCGCTCTCGTTGGCACCCATTGCTGCTTTCGATAGGTGCGATGTGAACAGCAGGTTGTTGATCTCCACCGCGCGCCGGCGTCCTTCAGAATCCTTGTCACCAGTCGAGAGCAGGTGCTCGGCGCGCTTGTTCTGGACGATGATGTCGTGCTCAGCGTTGATGATCACGATCGGGTCTGGCAGAGAGTTGACGATCGCGGTAAGCATCTCGCGCTGCTGGCCCAGGCGATTGGTCGAGAGCCGGAATTCTTCGACCGCGGCCATGCGTGACAGAACCGGACCCGCCAGCGTCGCCGCGTGCATTACCGCGCCGAGCGTCGCATCGTCGACGGAAGCCTCGATCAATGCCACCCCGCCGGGAGCGTGGCCGAGCTTGCGCCTTCTGTCGACCACATTGCGACGCCTCACCTCACATCCCTGCAGCTGCACGTGATCGAGCTCGGCGTCGCTGAGGAGATGTGGCGCGCCGCGATACTGCGGCTGCGGAAATGGAATCGCGACCCACTCACCAAAGGGCAGTCCCGGCATTGGCGAGCCGCCGGTACAGCTCACCGCGTGAAGTGACAACGCCGAGACGACGATTGGGTTGGAGAGGTCATCTGTCGGGAGGGAGATCGATGGCGCGCTCTCGCCCTCGAAGCCCACGCTCGCCGTGCTGAGGAAGCGCTGCGGCGGGCTGTCGAGCGTGATGGCTATTCCTCGTCGCGCTCCGAGGATGTCGGCCAGCTGCGCGATCATGAAGGTCGCCGCAGTGACGAAATCGGGTGCTTCCGAGATGGCGGAGAGGAGCTCGGCGAGCCGCTCTCCGCTGAGCTGCGGACTGGCGGCTACCGCTGCACTCTCACGCTTCGAGTCGCTCAAGTCGCCGCTTCAGATCAGCATTTTCCGTCCGCATCCGATCGAGCTCGTCTGCTCCACCAGCGCCGAGCTCGCGAAACGGGCGGGATCCCGGCAGAGCGAGTCCGACTGCTTCCGAGTACTTGAGGTAGGTCTCGATGGATGCGACGACGATGCGCGCTTCGACCGTTACGAGTTCGATGCCGACTAGCGAGACCCGAACCCAGGCGTCGATGACAATACCCTTGTCGAGGACGCGATCGAGAACATCGATAAGCGAGCAGCCGCTCGGGGAACGCTCAACTGCCATGTCGTGACTCCTGTTTGCTTGTTGCCGGGGCGGCGTGTGAGGACTGCGGGATTGCCGGTGCGGAATGTTCCGGAGTGCTCAAGCGGGGATCGTGGCGCCACCAGTTCAATCCAATCTGCTCGGCCTTGTCGATCGAGCAGATGAGAAGACGGATCTGGATGGTGAGAAGCTCGACGTTGGCGAGATTGATCTTGATGTCGCCGACGACGACGAGGCCCTTGTCGAGCACGCGATCCAGAACGTCGACCAGACCGTAGGTGCGCGACGGGGATACTAAGTCTGCCAAGCAGTCTCCGTTCGGCTCGTCGCCGTGTTAGCGTAACCTTCCTAGGGGGCCCAGGTCTATCTGGAGATCGTCATCGGTCAGCCCGAAGGTCCCCTTCATGTCCTGCATCCGGTCGTTGAGGCGGAGTAACGCAACACCGAGACGCTCCACCTCTTCGTCGCTCAGATGCCCTCCTTCCATGCGCCGGACTGCCTGGTGCTCTAGGACCTTACGCAATACCTCAATCAACGTCAAGACGAGCTTGGCGAGCCCGTTCTCGACTTTATCCGGGTCCGTATTAAGACGCGGAGGGAGTCCTTCTGCAACCGCTTCGAGTGGGGCCATCGCCGTGCCCTTCGGAGCGTCGAGACTCTCGACAACCTGGCTCTCCATCGTCGACCCCGAGGGGCCAATCGCGGGACGCTGTGTGCGAGGTGCAGCGGCGCCGGACAAGAGCGCGCCTCCGCCTCCCCCGCGCCTTATCACCGACTCGACTGCGGTCAATAGAAGGCCGAGGTCCAGACGGACAAGATCAATGTCCGCCACCGCAAGCATGACCTCACCTCTGAGAACAACGCCCTTGTCGAGGACGTGACTCAAAACCTCCGCAAGCTCGAGCCGCTCGTCTCCGAATATGTCGCCTACGCTCACTCTGTACTCTTGCCGACGAAATGATACGGCGGCCAGGGGCCGGTGAAATCGAACTTGAATCCCGACGGCTCGTACTTGTTCACCATCGCGGTCAGCTCGCGTTGAAATGCGACGACACGGTCGGGGGCAACGAGAAAGGATGCGTTTAGAATTGCCCGCCCTTGTTCTCGCGGCGCTCCGGAGTTAACCGGTTGCTCGCGCACCGTCTCCATCGCCGCGCTTCTGAGTGCGTCGTGGATTTCGGTCGCGGCTTTCCCTGTTACGTCTCGTCCTGCATCCCGACGCAGATTCTCCATTTTCCGCTCGAGAAGATATCTTTGGCCGGGTGATGCGTTGGCAGCTTGCGCCTCGAGCGCCGTTAGCTCGGCGCTGTGCTCTGGCAGATGGCCTTTGAGCACGGCGGGCTGCACATAGACGCGAACGATGAATTCCCTTCCATTGCGAATGTGCCCGAATGTTCGCTGAAGCTCGTTCATCCGCTTGGATAGCATCGCCTTGACGGCCTTCGCATCGCGGAAGAGCGTCCACATGGGGAAAGGAATCACGGCACCGATGTCGGACGCCCACGTCAGCACCCGATCGTGCGCCAGGGCGCGCTGGCTCACCCAATCCACGTCAGCGGTCAGCGATTCGACCTTGTCGGGCGCGTAGTCATCCGCGCTGACCAACGTAGCGAGCGCGGCGACATCGCCATTCGGGATGAGACTGACCTCGCCTCCGTCTATGCCCCGGGGACCCGTCGCCGTTTCCACTGACGATCCGACGACCCCGTACACGTAAAAGAGGCGCTTGATCACCAGGCCGGTCCTCTGATCCGGCTACTCGGTCTCGTCGCTCTCAGCGACGCGCACCGGTCCACCGCTCGTGGACATACCGAACTTCTCACGCCATTCGCGCACTTCGCGGAATCGCTGCATGATCTCAGCTTCGCGCCGTACGTATTCGGCGTCGTCGATCTCGCCCATCTCGAGCTGCAGCTGGAGGGCCATCAGATCCTCCTTGATGGGCGTGTCGTCGGTGAGCTCTTCGCGCACGACGCGATCGACCTTGTCGAGCGTCCATCTCGTCCCGTAGATGGGTCCGAGAAATGGCGCGAGGAGAATGTTCGTAAGAAGTCCCATGATGTCAGATCCGTCAGGTCGCCTTCTCGAGCTTGAGCTTGATGGTCACGAAGTTGTAGGGGGGCCACGGGCCGGTGTACTTGAAGTTGAGAAGATCCTCGTACTGGCGACTGATCGCCTTCACCTTCTCATCGAACTTCTTCTCTGCCTGTCGGTCGACGAGAAACGCCGCGTTGAGGATCATGCGGTCGCCGATGACTTTGCTGCTACGACTGGCGACCGACACATCCTTCAGCTGCTCGTGGACGTCGGCGACATACCTGTTGCTCGCCTCCTCCATCGCCGCCTCGACGAGCCGGCCGAGTTGCATGCGCGCAAAGTACGTCGACGATGCCGCGTTGCGAGTGATTTCGTCCTTCAACCGGCGGATCTCGTCGTTCTCGCGCTCGATCGCGGCGACCACCTTGTCGCGGTCCCAGAGGATCTTGAGTCCGAACTCGATCTTGTCCTGCATCTTCTCGAGCACGTCGGTAAAGGCCTGATAGGTCGATTTGAGAAGGGCAAGCACGTCCTTCTCCGAGCGAAAGACAGTGCCGAACGACATCGGAATGAGTGTGAACTCCCGCATGACGGTCTCGTTCACGAACTCGTGCGCGAGCACGTTCTCTCTGGTCGGATCATAGATGACGATCGGCGTGTCGCTGACGACCGCGGCGAGGTCGTTGTGGTTGACTGTGTATACGCGTGCGCCGCCCCCGATCCCGATCTCGCCGAATTCGCGTGACCGGTCCAGACGGATGATGCAGTAGACATACTTGCCCTCACCGGTGCTGTCAGCCGGAATCGGCTCGGACCTTTCCGCCGCGCTTTCGCCTGGGGTCATCTTCGGGTGAGCATGAATGGGTTATTTCGCCGCCGCAATGAAAATCCAAACGCCGATGGTAAATCCGATTCCGATCTTGAGCGCCGTCGAGACAACACGGCCGATCAATGCCCCCTTTGCAACACGGGTCGCATCACCTGTTGACGCTCCACCCGTAAGCTCCGCAATCAACGCTCCGCAAAACGACCCGACAAAAGCGCCGATGACCGGCCCGATTATCGGGACGGGGAACCCAACCATTGCACCGACGATGCCGCCAAGTATCGCTCCCCATCCGGCGCGGCGCGAGCCGCCGTACTTGCGCGCGTAGCGTCCGGTGAGCGTAAACTCGAGCAACTCCGCCACGAACGCGAGCACGCAGACGGCGATCAGCGAGACCCAGCCGATGGGATCGCCGGGGACAATCATATTATAGACGACGGCCGACGCCACCATCACCCAGAGCCCTGGGAGGCCCAGGACGATCAGGACAAGGGACAGTATTATCACGCCCGCCAGAATCAGTAGCGGCATCAGGCTAATTCCCTGGTTAGAGCAGCGAGGAGGACGCTCGCCTCAGCAACGCCCCTCCCCGTCAACGCATTGGAAGTATCGCGCCGTGTGTGAATGCGCGCGAGAGTGGAAAGGGTGCCTCGACTGACCGTGACCGATTCAATGCCACGATCGGCAAATGCCATGCTGTCCGCCAGGATCCCCGGAATCAATGGCCCAATCGCAGGCCTCGGTACGGTTGAAGACGAAATTGCTTCTGCCGCGGCCTTGATCCGGGCTGGAATGGAGCCGCTGTACATCAGGCGCCACGCGCCCGCGTCGTCGACGGTGTCGCAGTTGAGCGCCACGATTCGCCGGTCTGCCCGCGCGGCCCACACCCGCGCACCGGCGAGGCCGAGCTCTTCGCCGCTAGTGATCAGCACGCCGAGATCGCGCACGGTCGAGAGAGACTGCGCCGCCAGCACCACCGCTGCGACTCCGCTCGCATTGTCCACCGCCCCCGGAGATTCGTCGCGCGCCCAGCACAGGATCGACGGCAGCGCCACAATAAGGGCGGCGATTTCGACCACGCGCCACGCCATCATCGCGGGGTCGTTGGTCAGGAGAGAGAACACAAGAACGAGAGTAGCTACCACGGTCACCGCTCCCATTCCGATCGAGCTTGCAATTCTTATCAGCATCGGCACCGTTTGGGACTTGGAGTCGAGATGGGCAACGAGCCACAGCATGGGATTCCCGCGTCCCGCCTCGAGATTCACTGCCCTGGCCCGCTGCACTGACAAGGCGGTAATCCAGCGACGCTTCGCATCAGCCGAAGCGAATAACAAAGCGGCGTACAAGGCTGCCCCAACTATCAACGCGACGAGAGGGCCGTGATCTAGTGCCGTACGCGCGACGACGAGA
>CATPBD010000247.1 GCA_955652265.1 uncultured Gemmatimonadaceae bacterium
GGTGAAACACCGTGCAGAGCCTTCAGCTGAAGCACGTACAAACTAACCTTCAGCGGTTGCTTGTGGGAGGGCAAGAACTGCCCCGCTTCACTCTCTGCACGCGAAATCGTACGAGTGATTCGTCAGCTTGTTCTCATGCGTAGCGGGGAGCCCTACTCGCCCGATACCTTAATTGACGTCACTCGTCCCGCCAGTCGCGCGGACGCCGAAATTCTCCTGCCACCCGACCACATGTTGCGACTCTTTTTCCGCCTGGCCACATGCGCCGGCCCTCTCGCTTCACTCGTTCTTCCTGTCGCCGCCCGCTCACAAACAGCGGCATCCGCGCCGAATTTCGCGATGGTCATCCATGGCGGCGCCGGAACGATTCTTCGCCAGAACATGACGCCAGTGATGGAGAAGGCCTACATCGACACTCTGACCATAGCGCTCCGCACCGGATATCAGATCCTGGCGCGTGGTGGCAGCAGTCTCGACGCGGTCGAGGCGACGATCAGAGTGATGGAAGACTCTCCGATTTTCAACGCGGGGAAGGGCGCGGTGTTCACAGCGAACGGCATCAACGAGCTCGATGCGTCGATAATGGATGGCAAGACGCTCGGCGCTGGAGCAGTCGCGGCGGTCGAGCACATCAAGAATCCGATCTCACTCGCGCGGCTGGTGATGGAAAAGTCTCCGCACGTGATGATGGTTGGAGCCGGCGCCGAGGAATTCGCCAAGTCGCAGGGAGTGAAGCTGGTCCCTCCGCACTACTTCTGGACGGAGCGGCGGTGGCGAGCATACGAGGCGGAACGGGCCAAAGCCGATAGCGGGAAGACGACCGAGCTCCCGGGCGCGGAAAGACACTTCGGAACGGTAGGTGCCGTCGCTCTCGACAAAGCGGGAAATCTTGCCGCTGGAACATCGACCGGCGGCACCGACATGAAGCGCTATGGGAGAGTGGGCGATTCTCCAATCATCGGCGCCGGAACTTATGCGAACAATCTGAGCTGCGCGGTATCAGGCACCGGCGACGGTGAGTACTTCATTCGGAACAATGTCGCGGCGGACATTTGCGCACGCGTCCGGTATACAGGCGTCTCAATTCAGCGTGCCGCGGATGATGTAGTCATGAAAGAGCTCGTCGAGCAGCATGGCGGAGGCGGAGTGATCGTGCTGGACGCCAAAGGAAACATGGCCACTGCATTCAACACGTCGGGCATGTACCGCGGCTGGGTGACGAGCGACGGCAGGATCACCGTGAAGATCTACAAGGACTGACGAGACCAAAATGGAAATCTCGAGAAGAAAGTTCATTGGCGTCGGCGCCGCCGCCGCCGCATCGCTCACGCTCGACCGTACGGCGAGAGCCGACATCCTCGGTGAAGCGAGCGGGAGCGTATCGGGCCTGACGCGGTCGGCTACGCGTCCCGTGGTGGTCTCTTCCGCGAACGGCATCCGTGGTGTCGCGCGCGCGTACGACATGATCACGCGACAGAACGCCGATACGCTCGACGCGATCATCGCCGGCGTCAACATCCAAGAGCTCGACCCTGAGGACCAGTCGGTGGGATTGGGCGGGCTGCCGAACGAGGAAGGTGTCGTCCAGCTTGATGCGTCGTGCATGCACGGGCCCACGAAGCGAGCTGGAGCAGTGGGCGCACTGGAAGACATCGCTACCCCGTCACTCGTCGCGAAGGCCGTGATGGACTACACCGATCACATCATGCTCGTCGGCGCGGGCGCAAAGAAGTTCGCGCTGGAGATGGGATTCAAGGAGCAGAACCTTCTCACGGAGAAGAGCAGGCGGGATTGGCTGCGGTGGAAGGCATGTCTCAATCCTTTCGACAACTGGCTCGACACGCGGAGTGACAGTGCACCCCCGCCGCGCACGACGAGCATTCCATTCGATGATCCGCTCCACGTGAAATTCACGACAGGAACAATCAACATGAACGCCGTGAATGCAGCGGGAGATATGTCGTCGGTAACAACTACGAGTGGACTCTCCTGGAAAGTGCCCGGCAGAGTAGGAGATTCGCCGATCATCGGTGCGGGTCAGTACTGCGACAACACCGTCGGAGCAGCGGGATCGACCGGGCGGGGCGAAGCGAACATAAAAACCTGCGGAGGGTTTCTCATCGTCGAATTCATGCGACAGGGCATGTCGCCCGACGAGGCGTGCATGAAGACAATCGACCGGGTGATCGCGATGACCGAGAGACGACTGCTCGACGAGCGCGGACGTCCATTATTCGACTTGCAGTTCTACGCGCTGGCAAAGGACGGTCGATTCGGATCCGCTACGGCCTACGAGGGCGCTCGATTCGCCGTCGCCGATTCACAGGGCGCGCGACTGGTTCCAATGCCGTTCAAGTTCAGCCGCGCCGAGAGACCTCAGATGCCGGAAGTCAGGTGCCGCCGAGCTTGAACGTGGCTACCAGTTGAGAAATACGCGTTGAAGTCTCGGTGAGCGCCGCGGCTGCGGCCGCGATCTCGCCGATATTCTTGCTCTGCTCTTCGCTCGACACGGCCACGTGCTGGATTGCGCGCGAGAACGCGGTCGTTCCCTGGGAGAGATTCGACAGGCGCTGCGTCATCCCGGTGATCAGCTCGCCCGATTCGCGCACGGCTGTAGCCATCCGTCCGCTCAGATCTTCTCCCTCGACTGTTCCCTCTTCGACCCGAGCCAGCGAGCCGCGGGCAGCCCGGGTCGATTCCAGAACCTGCTCCACCGTCGAGACAGTACGAGCGGTCGACTCGCGCGAGTGCTTGATGCTGTCCAGCATTTCCTGCACGAGAGAAGTAGTGCGCTGTGCAGCCTCGGCCGAGCTGCTGGCGAGACGTCGAACTTCGGTGGCTACGACGGCGAATCCGTGACCGTGCTCGCCCGCTCGCGCGGCTTCCATGGCGGCGTTGAGCGCGAGGAGCTTGGACTGACGCGAGATCTTCTGCACGAGAATGAGGAACGCCCTGATCTCATCCGCGGCAGCCGACATCGCGTCGATTCCTTCCGCGCTTTCGAGCGCGTCGGACGCGAGAGACTGAAGCGATGTCGCGGTGCGCTCGAGACGCAGACGGTTGTCGTGCGCGAGCTGACGCAGCGCCTTGTCGCGCCGAAGACCTTCCTGAGCTGCCTCACTCATGTTGGCGGTAATCTGAACGAGCCGGCTCGCTTCGGCGGTCAACTCCCTGATCGCGCGCTCGCGGGTCGCGGCGTCCTGACTCAGAATGTTCGAGGTCGCGGCACCCTCACGCGCTGACGCGGCGGCGGTCTGCGAAGCGAGAGCTATCTGCGAGGAGAGCTGATCGTTGTCGTGGGCGGAGCTCCGCATCTTGCCGGCGACGCTTCTCAGCTCAGTCAACATTGTCATGGTCGATCTGGTGAGCCGGTCGACTGAGACATTGGATGCGGACGGTTTGTATGGGCTGGAAAGATCTCCCTTGGCGATCGCTTCATGCATGCGCGCCAGCTCGGCCGCCGGTCCGCTCACGTGCTGCCGCACGAATATCAACGCGGCCGCGGCGGTTGCCGCGAGCGCAACTGTAATCCAGAGGAAAGCGATGACGAACGCGACGAGGACGCCATCTACGGCAAAGACGTCGTGAAGGATCTCGCCCGGGATCAGGTGATAGATCTGCCAGAAGATCGCCAACAGCCCGACGAGGAACACCGATCCGAACACGATGCTCGTCCTGAGCGCGCGTTGCTGCAACGCACTGAACACGGGCTTGAGGAAGCCCGAAGCGGAACGACGCGCGATTGGAAAGGGCGTTGCGGTCATCTTGGAGAACGAATGTGAGACGACTCGATCACCTGCGACGACAGATGAAACTGCGTCGCTGAGCCGCTAGTTTGTACCAATGGACAATTCGGCAACACGGGACGACCCTTTTTCCCCATCCGTCGTCGCTTACGACCCACAAGCGATCGAGCGGAAGTGGCAGCGCATCTGGCAGGAGCGTGGAACCAACAACACGGATCTGCAGCGCGCCCAAAGGCCATACTACGCACTGATGATGTTCCCCTACCCATCCGCCGAAGGACTCCACGTCGGGAATCTTTTTGCGTTCACGGGGAACGACATTCATGGACGATTCCAGCGGCTCATGGGACACAACGTCTTCGAGCCGCTCGGGTATGACGCTTTCGGGATTCATTCGGAGAACTACGCCCTCAAGGTGGGGGAGCATCCGATGGATCTCATTCCGCGCAACA
>CATPBD010000248.1 GCA_955652265.1 uncultured Gemmatimonadaceae bacterium
CGTTGAACTGCGACGGGAACTCCACGAAGTCCCGCGGGACATTCGTCCCCGACAGCGTCGGATACTCTACGTTCGAGAACAACCCGTGCAGCCCGTGCCCGAACTCGTGGAACATCGTGGTCACGTCGTCGAACGTCAGCAGCGCCGGCTGGCCCGGAGCCGGCTTCGTGAAGTTCGCGACGTTGAAGATCACCGGCTTCCAGCCCGTGAGCCCCGACTGATCGACGTACTGATCCATCCACGCGCCGCCGCTCTTGTTGTCGCGCTTGAAGTAGTCGGCATAAAAGAGGGCCAGCGGTTGGCCGTTCGCATCGAACACCTCGAACACCCGCACGTCGGAATGATAGACCGGAATGTCGTGCCTCTCCTTGAACGTCAACCCGTATAGACGGTTCGCGGCAAAGAACACTCCGTTCTGCAGCACGTTGTTCAACTCGAAGTACGGCATGATCTGCGATTCATCCAGATTGTACTTCGCCTTCCGCACCTGCTCGGCGTAGTACTGCCAGTCCCACGGCTGGAGCTTGAATCCACTGCCCTGGGCGTCGATGAGCCTCTGCATGTCCGCCGCTTCAGAGCGCGCTCTCGCGGTGGCCGCCGGAGCGAGATCGGTCAGGAGCTTGATCGCGTTCTCCGGATTTTTTGCGCCTTGGGTCTCCAGCGCGTACGCCGCCCAGCTCGGATATCCGAGCAGCTTGGCCTTTTCCGCGCGCAGCGCAGCCATCCGGCGAATCGTGTTTCGCGTGTCGTTGGTGTCGCCGCGCGCCGTTCGCATCGTCGACAACTCGAACAGTCTCTGACGCACCGCGCGGTTCTTGAGCTCGGCCTGCGCCGGCTGTTGAGTGGTATTGCGGAGCGGAAGCACCCACTTGCCCGTGAGCCCGCGACCCTTCGCAGCCTCGGCCGCGGTCTGGATCTCATCCGGGCTCAGTCCGTCGAGGTCAGAAACCTTGTCCACAACGAGCGCCCCGGCCTTGGTGCCGGCGAGGAGCTTCGTCGAGAAATCGGTAGAGAGCTTGGACAACTCCTGATTGAGCGCGCGCATCCGGATCTTGTTGTCTTCGGACAGCTGGGCGCCGGCGCGCACGAAGTCCCGGTTGTAGTGCTCGACGAGCTGCTTCTGCTCGGGGTTGTAGTTCTTCGACCCGCGTCCGTCGTAGATGCTCTTCACACGCTGATAGAGCTGATCGTTCAGATAGATCGCGTCGCTGTACGCGGCGAGCTTGGGCGCCACGATCTGTTGCACTTTTTGCAGGGTGTCATTGGTGTTGGCCTGAACTACGGCGGAGAACGTTTTCGACGCGCGCGTCAACAGCGCGCCGGATCTCTCCATGGCAACTATCGTGTTCTCAAAAGTCGGAGGAGTTGTTTGCTTGGCGATCGCATCGATCTCCGCGAGCTGCTGCCGCATCCCTTCCTCGAGCGCGGGCTGGTAGTCCTCGTTCCGGATGAGGGCGAACCGGGGCGCGTGATACGGGAGCGTGCTCTCGACAAAGAGCGGATTCGATCCCGCGGCGACTAGAGGCGCCAAGGATGACGCTGTAGGCGTCGAAACTGGTGCGCAGCTGATAACTGCGGCAGCGCAGAAAACCAGTGCTAGCGAAGGCGCGACGGAAAGGTGTGCCGAGCGAGTGGCTCGAGCGTTGATGGAATCAGCCGAGTTCGTCATGGATTACCGTAGGGGAAAGACCTGAATTTTCCAATCCAGAAAAGGTGCGTTGCAAAATTGCCAAGGGTCGGGAGACTATTCCAGAGGCATAGCGCGGAGTCCCCAAGGTGATTACACCGTGATGCGTCCAAAGTACCGCGTTTTGACCGCGCTCCTGGCTCTCACCATCGGCGCGCGGACGGGCGGCGCACAGAACAGTGGAAAGGATTCCACTGCCCGCGATCCGCACGCGGTCCAGCCCGAGCGACCCACTATTGCAACACACGCTCACACTGTCGCGCGCGGCTGGATGGAGCTCGAAGAGGGCGGCGAATGGGACAAACTGCCTGACGGAACGCACTCCTTCAGCGCTCCAACCAATCTCAAGACAGGCCTTGGCTCGAGAACGCAGCTCAATCTCGTGTTCAATCTCATCCGCACCCAGAGCGTGCGCGGAGGGAATCTCTCCTTGGGCGACCTCACTATCGGCGTGAAGTATCGGATCGTCGATGACGACAAACTCCTTGGCGACTTCGCGATCCTTCCCGCGGTGAAGCTTCCTACCGGGCAGGAAAGCAGCGGAGCGGGAACGGGCACTACCGACTTTTCGCTGCTCCTGATCTCCAGTCGTGAGCTCGGGCCCATCTCGATCGATTTGAACGTCGGCGAGACGCGCAGGTCGGGCGACGGATCGCGCGCACCAAACGCAGCCGGAGTCTGGACGGCGTCGTTCGGGTTCCCCGTACTCGGAAGCGTGGGTTGGGTGGCGGAGCTATTCGGGTATCCCCGCACCAGCGGAGTGGCAGGGATGCCGGCGATCGCGGCGGTTCTCACCGGCCCCACGTTCAGTGCGCGCCAATGGCTGGCGTTCGACGCAGGTGTGATCGCGCCTATTACGGGTCCGCAGCCACGAGCCGCTTACGCGGGTTTTGTCTGGAATCTCGGGTGCGCGTTGCCGCGCGGGTGGTGCCGTTAGATGCGGGCAGACCGATCAAGAACAGGGCGCGAAAAATATTCCTTGATCGCCACCCGAATCACAGCCTCGGAGATCGAGCGGGTCAAATCCGGCTCAACCATTACCGCCGCGTGACCCGCGAATGGCACCAGCGGCATTCCGCACAGCCGCTTGATCGTGACGATGACGCGCTCGGGAGGCTCTCCATTCTGCTTTAGGTAGCGCACGAGATCGCGCACCGCATCCAGCAGTTGGACCTGCGGCCCACGAGCCTGCAGCGCCCGCTCGTAAGCGACGCGGACGTTTCTCTCCCTCGTGAGATGTTCAGGCGGCATGGCGACGATTCCCGCTGGGGCAGTTCCCCTTCCTAGTTCAGAAGCCGTTTCGGCTCACTGTCCTCACCGGGAACCGTCGTCCCAGCGTTGGCGATCGTGCTTTGCGGTGGAAGAGTGTTGCTTCGCAGTGGAGGCGGAGGGGTGTCAGGGAGCCCAGTGAGTTCATCGCTCCCCATTCCCGCGATGCTTTTCCTGAACTCCCTGATCGCCTTCCCCATCGAGCCGCCAATCTCTGGAATTCGTTTCGGCCCGAACGCGAGCAGCGCCACGGCGATGACCATCAAGAGATGCGGCAGACTCAGATTCTCGAACAACGTCCCGGTCCTCCAGGCAACTGACGCGAACGATGCTCTTTCCGGCGATGATCTCCGCGCGGCGTTTGGCTCGGCATGTGAGAGTGTACACCGGCGCCCGCTGATGAAAACCGCCGCGCGCTGATCTTAGCGGATTCTTAACACTGGCTTTCTCGGTGCTGGTCTAGCTTTCCGCGATACGATCGGCTTCTCGTGAGTGACGGCCGATGGTCGACTCTCGCGCCGTCTCGGAAAAGATCGTGATCAACCGAACCCGATTTTCTCTAACGTGCCTCGCGTTCGCTTTCCCAATCGTCGCGCACAGCCAGGCGCGCCCGCGAAAGGGTCCTCACTTCTTCTTTCGCTCCGGCTGGGACGAAGACTTTCGAGATCAGGACAAGTTTGGCCACTTGCTGGGTGGCTATCAGTTGACACGCGTGGGATACGAGGCGCTGACGGCGTCCTGCGTGTCGGAGACAAGGGCCCTTATCGCCGGCGTCGCATACGCCGCGTTCTTTCATCTCCAGATCGAAGTCTTCGACGGGACGTACAACAAATACGGATCCTCGTACGCCGACGTGCGCGCCCTGCCGCCGACCGGGATGCAATCGTATTGGCCTTCCCTTCTTCGCGCATCAATCGGTCACTCGATCACGGAGTACATCGATCCGGTGACGGGAGCGTCGCACCGCGCATGGCGAGAGTTGCTTCTCTCGGTCGATATCGATCCCGAAAAGCTGCCCGGCCAAAACCCGCGGTGGAAGGCGGTGACCCCGAGCTTCCAGGCGGCTGACAGGTATCGCTGAGTGCGGAGAATCCTCTTCCTCCGCATCACCAAGATTGCCGAACGCGCGAACGACACATACAGTTCGTTGGTAGCTTGCGGATTGATGGCCTGTTGGCTCGTACACATCAGCGTGAACGTGGGAATGACGCTCAACCGAGCGGCAATATGGTGACCGCCGAGGCGCCGCCGTATACTCTGCTCGTCATCGAGGACGAGATAGAGATCACGCGCGCTGTCGGCGCCGCATTGCGCGAGCAGCATCCGGCGATTGTCGAAGCGAGCGGGGGCAAAGCAGGGCTCGATGCGATCAAGAGCTCGCGTCCCGACATCATCATCCTCGACCTCGGCCTTCCGGATATCGACGGGCTCGAAGTCTGTCGGCGCATTCGCGCGATCACCGACGCGCCGATCGTCGTCCTCACCGCCCGACACGGCGAATCGGACACCGTCGCGCTGCTGAACGCCGGCGCGGACGACTACATCACGAAGCCATTTTCTACGCAGGAGCTCGCAGCCCGGGTTGCTGCGCAGCTAAGGCGCGCGGCAACCCCACGACGCGCCCCCGTCTCAATGAACGCGGACGGGCTGTCGATCGATCTGCATCTCCGAACCGTGAAGCGCGGACCGATGGTCATCCGACTCACGCCGATCGAGTGGGAGATCCTGGCCGTGCTCGTTTCAGATCCCGGACGCGTCTTCACTCATCAGCAGATGTTCACCGCAGTGTGGAAGCGCGCCTACGGGGACGCGCGGCTTTATCTCAGAGTTCACGTTACCAATCTGCGCCGCAAGATTGAGCGCGATCCGGCCGACCCTCATCTCATAATCACCGAGCCGGGCGTGGGCTATCGCTTCATCGGCGAATCGTGACACCAAAGTCGTCCAGGTATGTCGAATGGTTGCTGTGGCTCTCGGTCATCGTGGCGGCGACTTACGTCATGCGCAGCTCCCGCGGAAATATCGAACAGTCGCACGCCGCCTTTGTCTACATCCTCATCGTCCTTGGAGCCACCGCTGGCGGTGAGCGATGGCTCGGCGTTTTTGTGGCGGTGCTCGGATTCCTGGCCATCAACTATTACTTCCAGCCGCCGTTCGATACACTCACGGTTAACACGCCGCTCGACCTTCTCGCACTCATCGCATTCCTCACCACCGCGCTCGTCGCCAACCATTTGCTGACCCGCGCGCGAACCGAAGCCGAACGGGCGACGCGGCACGCCGAGGAGATCGAGCATCTGTCGGCCGAGATCAGACGCGCGGAGGCTCTGCGCGAAGCAAGCAGGATGAAGGATGTTCTGCTCCTGTCGGTGTCGCACGACTTGCGGACACCTTTGACGACGATTCGCGCTCTCGCTCAGGACATCCAGACCGACGGATCGCGCGCGCGGACTCACGCGGGGGTGATCGTCGAGCAGGCGGACCGTCTCGGGAAGATGGTGGCCGACGTGCTCGACTTGTCGCGCCTGCGTGGGGGCGCCTTCACCATGAACACTGAGGTCAACACCGCCGAAGATCTCCTCGGCGCCGCTGTCCGCCAGTTCGGCGGCATTGCGGACGCAAAACGCATTGAGACGGTGATCGACTACACGAGGCCCGCCCTGCTCGGTACCTTCGACTTCGTCTTGTCGCTTCGTGTCCTTACGAATCTGATCGAGAACGCGCTCCGGTACTCGCCGCCAAGCACTGCCGTGACTGTGAGCGTCACGGAGACGGGGTCAAACCTCTCCTTCCAGATCCTGGACCGGGGACCTGGCGTGCCGGTTTCCGAGCAGCAGCAGATTTTTGAACCGTTCTACCGGCCCAATGGAGCTCCGCCAGACGCTGGCGCGGCGGGTCTCGGCCTCTCTATCGCGAAGCGGCTCGCCGAGGTGCAGGGAGGAAGTGTGTCTTACGCCGACAGACCCGGAGGTGGTAGCGTTTTCACATTCGAATTGCCGGCCGCCGCACAGGAGCTGGTAGAAACGCTTACCTGAGCCCCGAGGGGGACGCATGCCGTCTCACTCCATGATTCTCGCAATCGTAGTGTCCCTGCTCGTCATCGGCGCGGCCGCCTTCGTGTACGTCACGGCGAGCGTGAATGCCGAGGCGAACCGGGAAGACGCGATCGTCTCCGTACCGCTGATAGCGGGCAATGCAGACGCGTTCATGCGCGCACTCGCCGGAGCCGCGAGTCAGCACGTTACGGACGGAAACAAAATCACGGTACTTCAGAACGGGGTCGAGATATTCCCCGCAATGCTAGAGACGATTGCATCGGCCCGTCACAGCATTCACTTCTCGACCTTCATCTTTTCGTCGGGCGAGATCCCTCAGAAATTCGCTGACGCTTTCTCGGCAGCGGCCAAGCGCGGAGTCGAGGTCCGCATGGTCTTCGACAAGAGCGGCAGCAAGGGAGTGTCGCAAGCGCTTATGGACCAAATGCGGAAAGCCGGCTGCAAGGTCAACTGGTTCCGGCCGATCCGGTGGTACTCCTGGGCGAAATACAACCATCGCACGCATCGGAAGCTGCTCGTCGTCGACGGCACAGTCGCATTCACGGGCGGCGTGGGAATCGCGGACGAGTGGGACGGCAATGCAGACTCTCCCGCTCACTGGCGGGACACGCACGTGCGAGTAGACGGACCAGCGGTAGCGTCGGTTCAGGCTGCGTTCGTCGATAACTGGAACGAAGCGACCGGAAAGCTTCCCATCGACGAGAAGTATTTCCCAACGCTGACGCCGGCAGGCGAGACTTTGATGTGCGGAATTCAGAGCAATCCGGTAATCGCCACGAGCGCGGCGCAGCGCTCGATGGCGGTGCTGATTGCCGGCGCGAGCAAGCGACTCTGGATCGCCAACGCCTACTTCGTTCCGACGCGCCCTTTCGTTCAAGCTCTTCGAGCCGCCAAGGCGAGGGGTGTGGATGTGAAGATCCTTTTGCCCGGGCGCTATCACGATCAACCCGCGGTGCGTCGCGCCAGCCGCCGCACCTGGGGGCCGCTCCTGGCCGGCGGTGTCGAGCTCTACGAGTACGAGCCCACGATGATCCACTGCAAGATCGTGATCGTGGACGGCAGCGTCACATCGATCGGCTCGATCAATTTCGACCCGCGCTCCTTCGCGCTCAACGCGGAATTCGGCGTCGTCGCCCTCGATCGGGCACTCGCGAAGCAAATGGAGGACGCATTCGTCGACGACCTGCGATCGGCGCGACGCGTCACCGCCGAGGATCTTCGGCGACTCCCGGTCCATGAGCGGATGCTTAATATTTTTTGCTACTGGATCCGGGCCCAACTGTAACTGGTTAGTGTGACCCCAAAGGCTCAACGACCATCACCATGAACGTGCCGGGCAGCATAGGCGGCCGGCGTCTGGGATTGGTCGCCGTCGATTCCGCCGGGACTGCCCCGAACTTGGCGGAGACCACGTACAGACGGTGACTGGCGGGATCGAGTCCCATGTTACGCGCGCGCTGCGCCGTTTGAACGTTCTCGACCACGTGATACGTGTCGGGGGTGTCCTGATGAATCACGGTCAACGTTCCGTCCGCGTTCGAGGCATACGCGTCACGCATCACCGGATCGTATCCGGCACCGTCGACGCCGTTGCCGATTGGGATCGTCGTGATCAATCGACCGTTCTTGTAGTCAGAGATCGCCATGACGCCGCTTCGGCATCCGCTGAACAATCTCTGGCGCCTCGTGTCGATCGCCATCGACACGGGATTCTTGCACGGCGCCGTCGACCAGCGACGCGTGACGCGCATGTTCCTCGCGTCGATCTCCGCGACCTGGCTGCTGTCGGTGAGGTTCACGTAGATCATCCCGTCCCTTGCCGATTGACCGTACTCTGGCTTGCCGCCGAGCGGGATGTTGGTGATCAACGTTCCCTTGCTTGGTTCGATCACCGTCGACGAGTTCGCGTCGCCATTGAAGGTGAAAACGCGCTTCGATGCGGGGTCATAGATGATCGCATCCGCGTCTTCCGCCGCAGGGATCCTGCCCAGCGTCTTAAAGGTCTTGGAGTCGAACATGACTACGGAGCTGTCGTTCCCCGATGTTGCGAACCCGTGCCCGGTCCCCGTCGCCAGCGCGGTGCCGTGAGCACCGTTGATGCCTGTGATCTCGCCGATCAGGTGCCCATCGTTCATGTCGACGACCATCACCCTATTCGACCTGCCGATAAAGATCCGGTGGTTGGGCCCGTCGGGAACGAGGTAGTCCCACCCGCCATCTCCACCAACAGTGTAGGTGTGGGTGATGCCGTACGTTTGGGCGGACAACGACGGTACGGCAAACAGCGATAGCAGCAGAATCGATCGACGCATGATTTTCCTCACAATTGAAGTTATTGTAATCGCCAAACGCTTTCGGGGAACGCCGACGCATTTCTGTCGCCGGTGCCGACGCTGCTCAAACCGAAATTGTCCTCTATCGTCTTGAGCAGGCTGTAGTGTGTCAAAGGAGCAGTGTATTTGCCGGGCTTCACCACGCTCCCGAGTAATAGCGTGAGGACGCGATTATCGCGGCTCCCGCCTTCGTCCCAGGTGATCACGACCAGCGTTCGTTGATGCATCGCGATGCTGGCCTCGAGGTTTCGCACGAAACCCCTGAGCCATGTCGATGCAACCTCGAGCGATGTGTCGTGGCCATCGTTGAACATGTTGGGCGTGTAGAACGAATAGTTCGGCAGCTCTCCCGCCCGCGCGTCGCGCATGAACTGACTACCGGCCACGACGCGTCCGCACCTGCCTGGGTTGTTCTGTATGGAAGCGAACGCGAGGAGGGGCACGTGCTTCCTGGCGTAGAGCTCCGTCGGCGCTGCGATTGGCGTGAGACGCCCCGCCCCCGCCGCGCTCCCCAGATAGCATCCGCCCGGATAATCCTCGGCGTACGATTTCCAGGTGAGACCTTTTTCTTCCAGGCGATCGGCGATCGTTGGGCCCTTAAGCGGCGGCGGTCGGTGGTCGCTCTCCAGACCGAATGTGGTGCCCGCAACGATCGCCAGGTAATTCGGAAAGGAGGGATGCGTAATGGCGTGGTAGACCGAAAACCAGGCACCTCTGCGCGCCAGAGAAGAGATGTACGGATCAGCCAGAGCCTGGTCGGTTCCCTCGTTCTCCATTATCACGATGACTACCTGATCGAAGTACCTGCCTACGGGTTTCGCCGAATCGACCTGGGCCTGCAGTGATGCAAAGCTCAGCCACCCGAGCGACACCGCACAGAGGGACGCCGAGTTAAAGCCGCGATTGGACGGCATAGAGCTCACTAGTATTTCTTCACCAACGCAACGGGCTAACAGGGAGCACGCTTGTTGCTTTACGAACGAGAGAGCGCGCGCGAGCGATAACGAAAGTGCAACTCTCGAACGCGCGA
>CATPBD010000249.1 GCA_955652265.1 uncultured Gemmatimonadaceae bacterium
AGCACCCGCCGCTTGCCGAACGAGTCGATGTCGAAAGCCTCCGCTCTGCCCTTTCCCGAGATCGCCCCCCGCACCGTCGAGAGCGCATCGTAGTAATCGAGATACCTGAACGACGAGATTCGGCCGCGGACGAACTCGTACTTCATTACCGCTTCACGCCACTGACCAATCTCGTTACTGACATCGACATAGACGTAGGGCGAGAACGACTCCGCATCTTCCCAGTTGTCGGTGTAGAGAACCCCGCGTACGCCACGGTAAGCGGGATGAGAAGTTGTGACTCCTTCAAGGGAGGCGAGCAACACTGCATCCTGAACGATCAGGCTCGTGTTGATGTGGTCCTTGTGAATGCTGTGCGACCAGTGTGTGATGACATAGGCGGGCTTTACAGTGCGGATCACATCCGCGACGTATCGCCTGACCGCTTCGTCGTTCGGGATTTCCCCATCGCGGTATGGCGCGAAAATCGTTTCGGCGCCGATCGCTGAATCAGCAGCCAGCGCTTCGCCACGCTTTTGCACTCCGTACATGGTTGGAGAGACTCTAGGGTTGCCGCCTTCGCCGAGCGTCATCTGCAGAATCACCACTCGATCTCCGAGCTTTCGCTGCTTGATAAGCAGTGCGCCTGCGGTCAGCTCCATGTCACCCGCATGTGCTCCGATGGCGAGGATAGTCTTCGCTGGCGCGCGCACTTCCTGGGCGCGGATCGATACTGAGGCGAGCACCGTCCACGGCAGCGAAATCAAGCTGAGTCTGAGGCACAGGAATGTCATGCGGGGACAGGTGAGATAGCGAGTCCAACTCAGGAACGTCATGCGCTCAAATGTCGGCGGCGCCGAGCGCTTGCGCAAAGTGGTGTCTCGCCGTCGAAACGTGCGCAGCGGACAGATAGTCGTCACCTAGGCGTCGGGCGCCGCTTAGCGCAAGCTCGATCAGAGCGGGAAGAGTTTCCCCCAACTCTGGGTCAGCCAACCCGAGTCGACCAGCCCGTTCAAGCAGCCGCTCACTCGGCGCTCCTACCAGCTTGGCGGCCGCAGAAGCGCTTTCTTCATCGTAGACGATGCCCGTGACGAATACCAATGGCGCAGCAATGCGGTTACTGTCGATCGCATCAGGGGAACGGATCTCGAAGAACTCCTTGGGTCTCACCTCGGGGAATAGCGTCGAGAGATGAAACAGCCAATCGTCCTCGCTCAGGTCCGTGGAGCGCATCCAGTCGCGAAAGCTCACCCACGATTTCGGTCCATTGCTACTGCGCATGGCCTTCGCGTCGAGGGCAAAGGCGAAGTATCGGGCAGCGGGGTCCGTCGAATCGGCCGGTAGTCCGGTGCGTGAAGTATCGAGCGTGCGCCACAGGTATGCGCGGTAGCTTGCATACTCGGTTGCCTTTCCGGCGTGCCTGCGCGAATTGGCGAATAGGGCAACGATGTACGGCGTCAGCGCGTTGAGAAGCATCCAGCGCCTTTTGGGGTCATTACCGCGCTCCACATTAATCTGTACCGCCGCAGTCTGTCGCATCATCCGCACACCCGACGGACCTATCGAGTCGAAGTATCGGGTCATTCTGCTGTAACGATCGCGATGCAGCTGCAACGGGACCGCGTCGATGTCGTTGTATGGATCGACGCCTAAGGCGATCAGCTGTATGCCTACCGCCGCCATGGCCTCGCGAATTGTCGCGACGAGAGCTTGGGTAGCCTCTATTACCGACGACGCGCTCGCGTACGGGGCGCTGCTGATCTCGATCTGTCCTCCAGGCTCGAATGAGATGCCGGTTCCATCGTCGAGCTTCCACGACGGCGGATCGTTCTCGACTGATTTTTCGAGCCACCCTTCGCGTTGCCCCAGTTGTGAAAGAACGTCCGCTGTTGTTGGTCCTTCATTGCTTCTCGGAAGGGCCGGCAGACGCGTTGACGCATGGACAGGGATGAGCTCGAGCTCCACGCCAATCGCGCGCGGTGTTCTCGAGTTCATCGGAGAGAAGAAGCGCTGCCGGAGATCGTCGAGCAGCTTTGCCTCAGAGAGGCTCACAGTGCTGGCTTAGCTCTCCACGCGAGAGAGTGCGAGAGCGAAAGCGCCATCACCCGCTGGCATCCAGCTCTCCATCGAGAGTCCGGACGCCGCGAGGATATCCTCGAGGGTCGCTCGGTCGTACTTGTAGCTCAGCTCGGTACGGATGCTTTCGCCTTCCCTGAACCTGATCTCCCCGATCTCCGGGATGACGACTATGAGCGCACTGCGTGCCACGAGATGCATCTCGATGCGGCGATGCTCGGTGCTGTAGAATGCGCGGTGCTCGAAATCCTGCACCGGAAAATCGGCGCCAAGCTCGTGGTTCAGCCGCTCCAGGATGTTGAGATTGAACGCCGCCGTCACGCCCTGTGAGTCGTTGTACGCACGATTGATGATCTCCGGATCCTTGACGAGGTCGGCTCCGAGGAGGAATCGATCTGAAGGTCCCATGCCGCCGGCAACGTGAGAGAGAAGCCGGACCGCCTGCCCGCGTGGAAAGTTTCCGATCGTGCTTCCAAGGAAAACAACCAGCGTCGGACTGGCCACCGGTGGAATGGCGAACGGCTCGGTGATGTCGGAGACGACCGGTGTGATCCGAACATCCGAGTAGTCCGCTTGCAGCTGGAGGGCAGTCGCCTCGAGAAAGTCCTTGCTGACGTCGATCGGCACATAGCATTCAGCGCACCCATTCTCGCGCATAGCGTCGAGTATGATGCGCGTTTTGGTCGCGCTGCCGGCGCCAAGCTCCACGAGAGAGCATGGGCCGACCGAAGCTACGATCTCGGGGATCTTCTTCTCCAACAGATATCGCTCGGCGCGCGTGAGATAGTACTCGGGGAGCTGAGTGATTTCCTCGAACAACTCCGATCCGCGCTCGTCGTAGAAATATTTTGGAGAGAGTTGTTTCGGCGTTGTGGTCAGACCTTCCCGGACATCGCGTACCATCTGCTCTCGGGAACGACGAACCGTATAGGGCGGCGTTCCTCCGACGAGGTCAGGTACGGCGTGGTTGTCCTTCATGCGTCCTGCGCGCAGCGAAATCCGCTGAAGATCTGCCGTCTGATCGGATAGTCCCAGTTACGGAACGTGTTCCGGATTGCGCCCGGACGAGTGGCCCACGATCCGCCGCGCAACACTTTGTATTCCGACCCGAAGAATTCCTCGGAGTACTCGTTGTACGGGAAGCTTTCGAATCCCGCGTATCCGTTGAAGTCGCTCGATGTCCATTCCCAAATATCTCCGATCATGCCGTAGCAACCGATCGGAGACACGTTGCTGTCGTATGTGCCTAATGGAGCGGTCTCGAACGAAAGCTGATCGACGTTCGCGTTGCTCGAATTGGCGTCCGAATCGCCCCATGGAAATCTGCGGGCGCTTTGGGTCGAAGGATCCCACGACGCGGCAGCCTCCCACTCGACTTCAGTGGGCAGTCGCTTTCCATCCCATTTCGCGAACGCCTCAGCTTCGTAGTAGCAGACGTGACAAACGGGCCTCGTCGCATCGACCGGTCGGGTGGCGTCCATCGTTCGATGGATCCAGGCATCGCCGTCGCGGCTCCAGTATTTAGGTGCAATGGCGCCTGACTCCGCGCGCCAGCGGCGGCCACCATCGGACCACAGCTCCCCTCGCTGATAACCGTTGTCAGCGATGAAATCGAGGTAGCGCCCGTTCGTTACCGCATTTCTGTCAATTAGAAAAGGACGCAGATTCACATCATGCATCGGACGCTCGTTGTCGTACGCAGCGCTCCGATCTGTCGTGCCGACGGTGACACGGCCACCCTCGAAGCCAACCATTCCACCGGGGCTGAGCGGACGTCTCGGGAAGCTGATGGCGCGAGGCGCAAGGTATGGCTCGCCTTTCTTCAGCTGCAGCGTCTGAAGAATTGTCTCGTTGTGCTGATACTCGTGCTGAAGGACCATGTTGTAAACGTATCCACCCTCCAGCAGTGGATTGTCGTCATCCCACTCGAGCCCGTCGAGCCGAGCGAGAACGCGCGCACGGATCTCTTTCAGCCGCGTCGTCATCTGCGCAAGCGTCGGAAGCGCCAGTGATGCACGCGTCGCGCGTGGGTGCTCGAAGGGGTTGTACATTCCCGGCATCTCTGAAAACTCGATCGGGCCATCCAGATTCTGGGTGAGCCAGAGCTCTTCAAAGTGCGCGATGTGCCCGACGTCCCAGATGATTGGGCTCATCAGGGGATCGTGCTGCCGGTGAAGATCCTCGTCCGAGAGTCCGGACACCAGCAATAGCGTCCGATCCCGCGCTTCCGTCAGCAGATGCGCGATCTCGTTCTTGGATGGACGGGTGGGGGGTGCAAGCCGCGAGGCGATCATAAACAGAGGAGGGCCAACTCGAAACCATGCAATCATATTGCCGTCACCCGAACTTGCTAGATCGGCCCACAAAATCCGGGCCAGGCGTAGCGATCGCTGACTTACCGATCTTCAATTACCCCAGCGACTTACGGAGCTAATCAATCTGTGCCCAACAAAGCGGTCATGAACGAGTGCCGCCGAAAAACGCAAGAGGTAGAGCTATATCCTGATAGAATTGCACTGACGGAGCTTCCCGAATAGGTTTTTCGGTCCGACGCGTAACATGGCAAATCCCACCGACGTTGCACTGAGCCCATCGGGCCGTCACAGTTCCTCGACCGGCTTTTTCGAGCGGGTGCCCTTAATCGCAGGCAGCTCCGTCGCAATCGTTGGCGCACTCGTTCTTGCCGGCTGGGCTTTCAATCTTCCCATCGCTACAGAGTGGAAGCCTGGCGGAATTCCGATGATTCCGCTTACCGCTCTCTGTTTCGTGCTCGCAGGCGGCTCGCTCATCATCGCGGAGCGACCCCATCAGAGCGCGACTACGGAAGCAATTCAACAGGCACTCGCCACTCTCGTAGCCACGATCGCGATACTCACGTTCTACGAATATGTCCGCGGGAGCGAATCACGATTTGACTTGCTGCTCTTCGGCGACCGGGTAGGGCAATCGCGGTGGTCTCCACCGGGTCGCATCGCGATCAACAGCGCTGGAAGTCTTCTTCTCTACTCGTTCGCGCTTCTTTTCATTCCACACGATCGGCGAAGACGCGACCTTCGCGCGCAAATGTTCGCTACTCCGGCTCTGCTCATCGCGCTCGTCGCGATACTCGGGTACGTCTTCGGAGTGAGGGGGATGTATGCTGTCTCTCAGTCGTCGGGGATGGCGCTTCCCACTGCGATAGCGCACCTGATACTTGGAGTCGGGATCATCTTCGCAGTCCGGGATCGCGGTGTTCCGGCGCTCCTGATGGACGAGGGGCCAGCTGGAGTACTCACCCGCAGGCTTCTACCCGCAGCGCTGCTCGCGCCGATAGCGCTCGGCATCATCCGCCTGGCGGGCGAATCAGCCGGCATGTACGAAACGGAATTCGGCGTTTCGCTGTTTGCGGTCGCCAGCATTCTGACATTCGTTGGACTGGTGCTCTGGTCCGCGAGGGTGCTGCGCAACACCGACAAGGAGAGAGTGGATCTTCTCGCGCTCGAGAAAGAGGCGCGGGCGCACGCCGAGAAAGCCCGCAGCGAAGCCGAGACAGCGCGCGCAGAGGCAGAGAGGGCGAACAACAGCAAGACGGATTTTCTGGCCGTAATGTCGCACGAGCTCCGCACTCCGCTGACGGCGATCATGGGTTACGAGGAGCTTCTTTCCGACGGGATCACGGGTCCCGTGACGGATCTTCAACGCCAGCAGCTCGGGAGAATCAACGCCAGTGCGCGACATCTGCTCGGTCTCATCGATGAGATTCTCACGTTCGCGCGCGTCGACATCGGACGGGAGCGGGTGCGCTGGGAGTCGATGTCGATCAATCACACCTTGAGCGATGCCGCATCTCTCGTCGAGCCAATGGCGACGGCAAAGAGCCTCAAGCTCGTCGTCAAGCTGCTCAACGAAGACCAATCCATTCAGACTGACGGCACAAAGCTGCGACAGATGCTGGTGAACCTCCTTTCAAACGGAATAAAATTCACGGAGAAAGGAGAAGTTCATCTCGGTTGCATCGTGAGCAACGAAATTCTCGAGGTCAGCATTGCCGATACAGGCGTCGGGATTGCCGCGGAGAATATCGAGTATGTATTCGAACCGTTCTGGCAGGCGGAGCAGACGGCGACGAGGAAGACCGGTGGTACCGGACTCGGGCTCAGTGTGACGAGAAAGCTTGCGCGACTGCTCGGCGGCGATGTGACGGTCGCGAGCCGATACGGAGCGGGAACGACATTTCTGCTGACTCTGCCGATGAAAGCTCCTGCGGGCGAAACCATCCGACGGCGCGATACCCCGACGACACCGACGAATCCGCTGGTCTCGGTGCAGACCTAGCTTCTCGCGAGCGCATCCTCGCGGCAACGCGGCGCTTGCTAGCGCGCGCCGACACTTACGTCAGGCTCCCATGTCACGGGCGCGCCTGCCTCCAAGAGGGGCGCGACAAAGTTGTAAAGCTTGAGACGGAGGTCGCCGTGCGGGCCAAGCGTCTCATCGTACTCGTAGAGGGTGACCGAGCAATTGGCGAGCTCGCCTTTCTTGTCGACAGCGAGCAGCTCGGACTCCGTCATATGCTGCAGAATGTAGCGCATGCAGAGCACCACCACCGCGTGGCAGACAACCACCACTCGCTCACCGCAGTGCTCACGCGAGATCATCTCCGTAGCGCTGCGCAAACGAAGGATGACATCGCACCAGCTCTCGCCCCCAGGCGGGCGATGATAGAATTTGCCGAGCAGCCGCCTGAATTCTGCCTGGTCGGGATGCTGCTCTCGAACCCCTACGGAGGTTAGCCTGTCGAGAATGCCGAACTCCTTTTCCCGGAATCGCTCGTCGACGACAAGTGAATAGCTGTCGGCGGACATTCCGGCAGTTTTGACGATGAGGCCCGCGGTGTGCCGCGCGCGCAGGTACGGGGATGTGAGCACAATGGTGGGGCGCTCTTCCGGCGGCAGCCCACCAAACCAGCGACCCAGTGCGATTGCCTGTCGCTGTCCGAGCTCCGACAGTGGGACATCGACGTCGCGGATGTCGATGTCGATAACCGGTTCGCCCGCTTGGAGCGCAGCATCGCGTGCCACGTTGCCGGCAGATTCGCCGTGACGAATGAGGTAAAGTCGATCCGGCCAGATCTGGTTGGGCATCACGCGCACAAGCAGGTCAAGGAGCGTACCAGCCTCTCGCTGCGAATAGCGCGGGCTCGTCTGGTGCGAACCTTGTAACTGAGTCGGCCATGAAACCAACGCCGGATCAGCATGATCCTGATTGGCCCCGGTATCCCGAAACGCTACTGAGCTTCGCAACGCACCCGCCGGTGGAGATCGATCTGCGAGAGACTCCACCCGCGGCTGCGCTCGCGGAACTGAAAACAGCAGGATTCGAAGAGCCGTTCGCCATCATCACAGCTTTCGATCCGGAAGGAAGAAATCTCTCAGCGGCAGAAAACGAGCAGAGGAAGCGCGAGCTCGATCGACGATTATCCGCGACCGGATACCCATTCGTGCAGGTGGACTGCTGTTCTCCGGATCGCTCGCACTGTGAGTGCAGCGTCGCCGTCAAAATGCCGCAGCAAAAGGCACTCGACCTTGCACGTGAGATGCAGCAGATCGCGATCTTCTGGTTCGACGGTAGACGTTTCTGGATTCTGGGAGCGATCGCGGAGGCGGATCCTCTGATGCTGCCGCGGAGCTCGTGAAATTGCGCGAATTTACGTCAGGGGCTTATACCTGTACCCGTAAGCTCCGCCCTTCGTCGAGGTGATCCTGAACGTCTTGCTGCTCTTCGGCGCCACAGGCCCCACGGTCACAGTCTGGGTGTCGATGACATTTCCGCTCTTGTCGAGCAGGTCAACATTGACCGTGTAAGTCTTACCGGTCGTGCTGCGGTTCTCTACCGTACCTGCAAGCTGCGTTTCGGCGGCCCGGCGTGAGAACTCGGTCACCGTAACCTTGACCGGCGCATTCTCGGACTTGTTGTTCCAGTACACGAGTGAGTCCGTATAGGTCTTCTGCAGCTTCTTGTCCTTCGTACCCTTGTACAGACCCTGATATGCGAAGGCGTAAAGCAGCGGATTATCCGGATTGCTCGGGTCCATCGCAACGAGCTTGTCGATCAGTGGAAACGCTTTTGCAAACTCGTTGGTCTGGATGTACGTCGCGGCGAGATTATTGATCGCATCGCGCGAATACGGATTCTGCGCCAGCGCGGCGTCAAACAACTTGGCTGCGTCTGCCTGGCGCCCGTTCCGCGTGGCGACTACGCCGGCGTGCACAAGCGCGAGCTCACCGTACTTCGAGGGATTGGCGAGCATTGGCGCGTAAACTGTCGGCACAGACGCGCTGTCGCCTGCTAATACATACATGTGTGAGAGGTTGTCGATCGCGTCAGCCAACAGGAGATCATTGTTCGCGACGCCTAGATAGTCCTGCCACGGCTTGATGGCCTCGCGTGCCGCCGCGCGCTTTGCTGCTCCAGTCGCTGACTCGGCTCTGTCCGATGCTGCCGACGCGATCTCGTACATGGTCTTGGTGCGTACATCGGCATAGGTCGTGTCAGTTCCCGCCGCGGCCAGAGCCTGCTTCCAATACTCATTGGCCGCTGGCAAGTCCTTCCGGTTCTGCGCGACCGAGCCCAGGACCGAATACGCATACGGCGCGTGACGATCGAGCAGAAGCGATCTCTTGGCGAACAGCTCCGCAGAGTCGAGCTGGTTGCTGTTCAGCGCGTTGATCGCCGCGTTGAGGGTATTCAGCCACGGCCTCTGCTGACGCCATTGCGTGACCACGGGAACGCACTCCGGAGATGCCTTCTCGACGATCGAGAACGACGAATCCGCCGCGACAAACAGATCGATCGTGGCAGTTGGATTGGTGGTGAGCCCAAGCGCGCTCCGTTGGACTATGGCGGGAGTCTTGGGCTGGCTGAGGTAAAGGATGTAGGCCTCGCCGCGCAGGTAGTTGCGGGCGGTAGGATTGTCGTTGCCGGTGTCGACGAGACGCAGCACATCCTGCACGTCCTTGGTCGGGTTTCCGGTTTCCGCAGCCTTGATCGCGCGCGTTATCGAGAACTGGGCCTTGGCGATATCGCCTTTGGTATTGGCGGTAGGATCGCAGGTCGGCGCGGCATTCTGCGCCACGAGCGGCGTGGCTACGAACACGCCAAACGTCAGAGCAGCCGCAGTTCTGTTCACAAAAGCTTTCATCAAGGATCTCCCTGATTTGTGATGAAGTGGGTGGAATGGGTAGCCCGATAATATACCGCCCAGCATTCTTCGTTCCTGCCAACTGCGAGAAAAAGCCTTACGTGAGCGTACCGGCTTCCTTGACCAGTTCCAAAGCGCGCCGGACATCGGCTTCGGTCGTGTGGATGTTCCCGATAGCTATTCGAAGCGCATAACTTCCGCGCACCCGAGTGTGGGAGAGATACACTTCGCGTGTCGCGTTCACCTTCTCGAGGACCCGCACGTTGTGCTGGTCGAGCTCGTTGGCGGTCATCCCCGGTCGCCGGTGCCGGAATACAACAGTAGAAAAATCGACCTCCGCCAATCGGTCGAGAGTTGGATCAGTGTCGATCCATTGCGCGAGCTTCTTCGCAATCCGGATGTGCTCCCGGACAAGTGTCTGGAGCCCCTCGACGCCGAAATCTCTAATCACGAACCAGAGCTTGAGTGCCCGGAATCGGCGGCCCAGCGCAATTCCGTAGTCCATCAGATTGACGACACCCTCGCCTTCGCTAACGGCCAGGAACTCCGGCACGTGCTGGAATGCTCGCTTCAATAAATCCGGACGCGACGTGTAAAGTGCCGAACAATCCATCGGGGTGAAGAGCCACTTGTGCGGGTTCACGACCAGGGAATCCGCGCGATCGCAGCCGTCGAGCACGTGGCGCATTTCGGGCAGAATCGCAGCCGTCCCGCCGTATGATGCGTCCACGTGCAGCCACATCTTCTCTCGTTCGCAAATCTTCGCGATGGCGGGCACAGGGTCTATTGCCGTAGTCGACGTCGTACCCACCGTCGCCACGACCGCCAATGGTATCGCACCCGCTCGGCGATCATTCTCCACCGCGGCATCCAGCGCGCTGGCATCCATGCGTAAACGATCATCGGTGGGAATTCTCCTGAGCGCGCTCAAGCCGAATCCAAGTGTCATAAGCGCCTTGTCTACGCTCGAATGCGCTTCTTCCGAGCAGTACACAAAGACCTTTGGCAGGTCCGGTCTCCCCGCCATCCCGTCCTGCCGTATGCGCAGCTGTGGATGCATCTCGCGCGCTGCGGCCAGAGCGTAGAGTGTGTTGGAAGACGCAGTGTCGCCGATGATGCCGAGGAATTTGTCGGGAAGCCCGAGCATCTGCCGCAGCCAATCGAGTGTCAGCAGCTCCAGCTCGGTCGCGGCCGGACTCGTCCGCCACAACATCGCGTTCACATTGAGCGCAGCGGTGAGAGCTTCGCCCAACACGCCGGCCCCGGTCGACGAGTTGGCGAAGTACGCCATGAACGCGGGATGATTCCAGTGCGTCGTCGCCGGGACGATCAACCTCCGGAAGTCTTCGAGCACCGCATCCATTGACTCACCGCGCAGCGGCGGAGATTGCGGAAGCGAATCGCGAAGGTCTCCCGGCCGGACTGCGGGCAGCACCGGCCACTGTTCCGGATTCTCGAGGTAGTCCGCGATCCAGTCGACGACAACATGACCGTGTCTGCGGAATTCATTCGGCTGCATCGCCACAAATATAGAGTTTCCATCTTCGGGCGACGGTTCGATTCAGCAACCGTATATTTGCGCGGATACAGCGTCACACGTCGAGCTCGAGATCAATCGTGAGCCACTCCCACTGACGGGCTAAGAATGAAGTCTGTTGACTCCAAATCACTCAATCGAGCGGCGGTTGCGCATCTGAAGAAGGTCGATCCTGTGATGGCGCAGGTGATCGAGAAGGTTGGGCGGTACAAGGGATGGCCGGCTAGCGGGGGAACGCATTTCGATGCCGTAGCGCGCTCGATCGTTTTCCAGCAGTTATCGGGAAAGGCTGCCGGCACGATTCACGGCCGCTTCCAGGGACTGTACGGTGGAAGGACACCTCTCCCCGCGGAGCTCGCCGCAACTTCCGATGAGCAGCTCCGTGCGATTGGGCTATCGCGACAGAAGTCCGCCTACCTAAAAGATCTGGGATCACGCGTGACGTCCGGCCAGCTCCCGATCGAGACGCTCCACGAGCTGACTGACGATG
>CATPBD010000250.1 GCA_955652265.1 uncultured Gemmatimonadaceae bacterium
AGACGCCACACCTGGCGTCGAGATATCGAGCGAGCACGCTTCATCTGGTGATTAAGGTAGCGTTGCGCAACCAAAAGGGTAGCACTTGGGTTGCGCGCGTGGCATTTTTCCACGTTCAATGAAGCGTGAAGATGCCCTCGACTACCACGCGTCCGGCCGCCCCGGAAAGATCGCGGTAGTACCGACCAAGCCGCTCAACAATCAGCGCGATCTCGCACTCGCATACTCTCCCGGAGTTGCGGCGCCCTGCCTCGAGATCGAGTCGAATCCGGACGACGCCTACAAGTACACAGCGAAGGGCAATCTCGTGGCGGTCGTAACCAACGGCACTG
This sequence comes from uncultured Gemmatimonadaceae bacterium, assembly GCA_955652265.1. Taxonomy (GTDB): domain Bacteria; phylum Gemmatimonadota; class Gemmatimonadetes; order Gemmatimonadales; family Gemmatimonadaceae; genus UBA4720. The sequence continues at coordinate 333 of CATPBD010000250.1, forward strand.
CGGTGCTCGGACTGGGCAACATCGGCCCTCTCGCCGGAAAGCCGGTGATGGAAGGCAAAGGAAATCTGTTCAAACAGTTCGCTGATCTCGACGTGTTCGATCTCGAGGTTGGATCGGAAAATCCGGACGATGTGATCAAGTTCTGCCAGTTGCTCGAGCCGACCGTCGGCGGAATCAACCTCGAAGACATCCGCGCCCCGGATTGCTTTTACATCGAGGAGACGCTGCGGAAGACAATGCGTATTCCCGTCTTCCACGACGATCAGCACGGCACCGCCATCATCTCCGGCGCCGCGCTGCTCAACGCGCTGGAGATCGTCGGAAAGAAAATCGAAAAGGTTCGCATTGTCTTTTCGGGCGCGGGCGCCGCGGCGATATCGACCGCGGAACACTACGTGAGACTCGGAGTCCCGCGCGAGAACATCCTGCTCACCGACAGACAGGGCGTGATCTACGAAGGCCGCCCGGGACAGCTCGATCCTTACAAGTCAAAGTTCGCCAACAAAACGAAGGCTCGGACCATCGGCGAGGCGCTCGTCGGTGCAGACGTATTCGTGGGACTCTCCGTGGCAGGCGCGATCACGGGCGAGATGGTAGCGAAGATGGCAAAGAAGCCGATCGTATTCGCGCTCGCCAATCCCGAGCCGGAGATCCTCCCCGATCAGGTTCGTGCCGTACGCTCGGATGCGATCATCGCGACGGGACGCAGCGACTTTCCCAACCAGGTCAATAACGTGCTGGGCTTCCCGTTCATCTTCCGCGGCGCACTGGATGCCCGCGCGACCCAGGTGAACGAGGAGATGAAGATGGCGGCGACGCGAGCGCTCGCGGCGTTGGCCAAGGAGGATGTCCCGGAGAGCGTGTCTCAGCTGTACGGACTCCGCTCGGTCAAGTTCGGACCCGATTACCTGATCCCGTTCCCATTCGATCCGCGCGTACTGCTCCGGGTGGCGCCGGCTGTCGCATGGGCAGCGGTTGCCAGCGGCGTCGCGAAGCAAATGATCGACCTAGAGCAGTACCGCGAACAGCTCGAGGCACGACTGGGAAGAGCGCGCGGAATAATGCGCGGAATAATCAATCGCGCTGTACGCGATCCCAAGCGCGTCGTATTTCCCGAAGGCGAGGATCCAAAGATCATTCGCGCTGCGCGCATGATCGCCGACGAAGGTATAGGCTCACCGATCCTTCTCGGCCAGCGCGACACAATTCAGCGTGTCGCGGAAGAAATTCACATCTCGCTGCGCGACATCCTGGTGGAGGATCCGGCGAAATCCGACAAGCGCGACAAATACGCCGATTATCTGTGGCAGCGCCGGCAACGAAAGGGACTGAGCCACGGGGAGGCGCACCAGCTCCTGTTCAACGGAAACTACTTCGGGTCCGTAATGGTCGCGTGCGGTGACGCCGACGCTCTTCTCTCCGGGGTTGGCATGCACTACCCCGAGACCATCCGGCCGGCGCTACAGGTAATCGGGGCGCACCCGAAGGCCGAGATCGTGAGCGGGCTCTACATGCTCGTATTCGAGAAGCACGTTATCTTCTGTGGAGACACAACGGTGAACATCGATCCCACCGCGGAGCAATTGGCGCAGATCGCCTATTCTGCCGGCCGGGTCGTTCGCACGTTCGGCATCACGCCGAAAATCGCGATGCTGTCCTTCTCCAACTTCGGCTCGGTCCGCCATCCCGAAGCGGAGAAAGTGGCGAAAGCCGTGGCAATTCTGAGAAAGCGGGATCCTTCGCTCATCGTCGACGGCGAGATGCAAGCCGACACAGCGATGGACGAGAACATCCTTCGCTCGGGTTACCCGTTCAGCGCGTTGAAGGAGCGCGCCAACGTACTGATTTTTCCGAACCTAAGCGCCGGGAATATCGCCTACAAGCTGCTGCATCACCTCGGGGGAGCGGCCAAGATCGGGCCTTTCCTGGTGGGTATGAATCTTCCCGTACACGTGCTGGAGCAGGGTGCCGACGTTCAGGATATAGTGAATATGGCCGCTGTCGCGGTGATGGATGCGCAACAGCGGGTCAATGAGAGGAAGAGCTCGTAATGGCAACTGAGATCGAACCGCAGCGCACTGCTGTCGCGCGCGACAGCAACATTGGCTTGAGCCGACAGGGACTCACACCTCGCGGCGAGATGCATTGGAATTTGCTTGCGCCCGACCTCTTTAAAGCCGCAGCTCGTCGCGATGAAGGCGAATTTGCCGATATGGGTCCGTTCGTCGCCGTCACCACACCGCACACCGGGCGCTCGCCAAACGACAAGTTCGTGGTGAAAGAGTCATCGTCCGAGAAGGACGTCGATTGGGGAAAGATCAACCAGCCCATCTCGCCGGAGAAATATCAGAGGCTGCTCAGCGATCTGCGAAATTATCTGAATGATTCGCCCGAGCTCTTCGTCGAGGATCTCTACTGCGGCGCTGATCCGGCGTACCGACTCTCGGTGCGCTATGTGTCGCCAAACGCCTGGCACATGGCGTTCGTGCGAAACATGTTCATCCGCCCGGACCAACGTGATCTGGCTGCGTTCGATCCCAACTTCACGGTTCTGCACGCGCCCGAGTTCCAGGCAGATCCTTCGAGACACGGCACGCGTTCGGGAACGTTCATCGTTCTCAATCTTGCTGAACGGACGATTCTGATCGGGGGCACCCGCTACGCCGGCGAGCTGAAGAAGGCGATGTTCACCGTGATGAACTATCTGCTGCCGAAACAGGATGTTCTCTCGATGCATTGTTCGGCCAATGTCGGAAAAGCGGGCGATGTCTGTCTCTTCTTCGGGCTGTCGGGCACCGGGAAGACTACTCTGTCGACGGAGCCGAATCGGGGACTCATCGGCGATGATGAGCACGGATGGTCGGAAGACGGAGTCTTCAACTTCGAGGGCGGCTGCTACGCCAAGGTGATCAATCTCTCTCCGGAGACTGAGCCCGACATCTATCGAACCACGCAAATGTTCGGCACTGTGCTCGAGAACGTCGTGCTCGACCAGGTCACCAAGAAGGTAAAATTCGGGGATCAATCGATCACCGAGAATACTCGCGCGTCGTATCCGCTGAACTACATTCGAAATCACGTCGAGGGCGGTCGCGGCGGGCACCCCCGAAACGTCGTCTTTCTCACCGCCGACGCGTTCGGCGTGCTCCCGCCAATCGCCAAGCTCACGCCGGAACAGGCGATGTACTACTTCCTTTCCGGCTACACGGCGAAAGTTGCCGGGACCGAACGCGGAGTGAAGGAGCCCCAGCCGACATTCAGCGCGTGCTTCGGTGCGGCTTTTCTCGTCTGGCATCCGACGAAGTACGCGAAGATGCTGGGAAATCTCCTGAGCGCGCACCGGGCGAACGTGTGGCTGATCAACACCGGGTGGAGCGGCGGTCCGTACGGCACAGGCAAGCGAATGAAGCTGGCGCACACCCGTGCGATGGTACACGCGGCGCTCGCCGGCGACCTCGACAGCGTGAAGACCGACACGGATCCCGTCTTCGGTCTCGCCATTCCGGCCGAGATCAAGGGAGTGCCGAACAAGGTGTTGAATCCGCGCGACACCTGGCCTGATGCCGCCGCTTACGATGCCCAGGCGAGGAAGCTGGCACGGATGTTTCGCGAGAACTTCGAGCAGTTCGGAAGCGTGGATTCGGCGACGAAGAACGCCGGCCCGAAGGGATAACGTCCTCACAGCGAGGGGCCGTGCGCTTCGAGATTCTGCGCGACCCTGTCTGGAATAACATTCGTGTCGACGAGGTGACCCTCGAGCTGGTCGACACGGAAGTCTTTCAGCGCCTCAGATACGTCCGTCAGCTTGGGTGGACGTATCTCGTTTATCCCGGCGCAACGCACTCGCGCTTCGAGCACGCGCTCGGCACGCACCACCTGTCGCGGCGCACCCTCGCCCTGTTGTGCGAAGCTGAAGATGCAGCGTCCATCAACGAACAGGAGCAAGCCATCGTTCGCTCGGCCGCGCTACTGCACGATGTCGGGCACTACCCGTTTTCTCACGCGCTCGAAGAGATCGGTGCTCTCCACCACGAGGATGTCGCGAGGCCGCTCATCACGCAGGGACCCATCGCATCGCTTCTCACCTCGCGCCTCGGCAACGACGCGCCAACCAGAGTGTTCGATCTGATCCGTGGACAGAGCAAGAGCGCGCTACAGGGACTCATCTCGGGCTCGCTCGACCTCGACAAGATCGAATACCTGAAGCGCGATGCCTTCATGTGCGGAGTGCCGTACGGCGAGATCGACGTTGATCGTCTGACGAACTCGCTGGTGCTCGTCGATGATCCCGCGACGGGACGTTCCGCGATAGGCGTTCAGGAGAAGGCGCTTTCAGCGCTCGAGTCCCTGCTCTTCGCCAAATACCAGATGTACCGGAATGTGTACTGGCATCACGCTGTACGGAGCGCGACGGCGATGTACAAACGATTGGTGGAAGATGCGATCCAGGCCAGGATCGTAGACGAACAATCGCTCTCCCGGTACACGGACGAAGGGCTAATGCACAGGGTCGAGAGCGCTGGGCCGACGCGACTCTTGGTCGCGCTCAAGGAGCGGAGGCTTTACAAGAGAGCGGCTGAGTGGCCGGCCGCGGAGCTCGACGACGACGCCATCGAATGGATTGCGTCGGACAGAAAACGCGTGAGTGACACCGAAAACGTGCTTGCCAAGGAATTCGGCCTCCTGCCTGGCGAGCTGCTCCTCGACTATCCCGTCAAAACGCAAATGCTGGGACTCGATATTCCTGTCCTGCGCCGCGGCGGAAAAGTGGAGCGCCTAACCGGAGAAGGAGGCGGCTGGATCGGGACAATCAATCTGCCCTCTCTCTCTGAGGAACTTTACAAGAGCGCGCGCTGGCTGCGCGTCTTTACGGCGAAGCGGACGAAGCTCGAGCCACGGCGGATCCTCGATGCGCTGGAACGATCGGGCTGAGGCGCCGATATAACACGGATGCGTCCTGGACTCCTTGCGCTCGCATCCGCTGCTTTGTTGGCCGGTTGTGCGCTGCCCGGCTCGGCCCCTTCGTCGTCTCCTGCGCCGTCGACCGCGCGGAGCAGGTATGGCGCGACGGAGTCTCGCATCTTCGATTTCATAAACGGTGAGCGCAGACGTCAAGGCCTTCCCGCGCTGGTTTACAATCCGGAGCTTGATCGCATGGCCAAGATCCAGGCGGAGAACATGGCGCGTTTCCAGAAAATGGCGCACGTCCTACCGGAAGCGGACCTGCCCACACTAGCCGAGCGCGCGCGCTATGTGGGCTACCCCTACGGAAGGATCGCGGAGAACGTCGCGCTGGGATACCCGAACGCGGAGACGGTGGTCGAGGGCTGGATGGCTTCGAAAGGCCACCGCGCCAACATCCTTGATCGCGATGTCGTCGAGACGGGAATAGGCATCGCGAGGTCGTCGGCCGGAGGGCTTTATTACTGCCAGGTTTTTGGCCGCCGACTGCAGTCGTTGTGACCGGCAACGTGCAGGCAACTCTGTCAAAACGCCCCATTTCCACAGCGTAACTTACGTAACCGCAATAGCTTACATCGCTTTTCCGGATGAGGTCACGAATTGTGACCTTCAAGAGGGCTAAATAGTCCTCCGGACATGAGCCGACTCACAATCGCAGGTTCGCTCCTGCTCGCAATTGCGAGCTCATCCTACGCCCAGGAAGCACGCGTTTTGGTAGCCTCCAACGATTCGCCCGCCCCGGACGCAATCTTCGAGACCAAAGACGCCGCCGCGCTCACGGTTGGCCTATCGCCGCTTTCAAAGAGCCAGCTGCCCAATCACGAGCGCGAAGTCAGGATCTGGTACTCGAGTTTCGGCAATCCTCAGTACCTGGTCGTCATTCGACAGAACGGCGCGGTTACCACCGGGCGCCTCCTGCTCTGGTGGGACCAGTACTACGAGACGTCCCCCGCTTCGGCTGACACGCGCGTCGACAATTTCGTGCGCTCCGGCTACGACTGTGGACCGATCTCCAAGCGCGACTCACACTTTGGCGAGGACCGCTGGATCAGCTCAGTGTGTGAGGCAAACCTCAAGGGCACTGCGGACTGGAAGGCTTTTCTGTCCGAAGTCGAGGCGCACGCTCTTCCGCAACCGGCTGGCGCTGCGTCGCCTGAAGATCAGACCGACGATCAGAACTGGGGAATCACCGTGGAGCGGAAATCGGGCGCCAACTACGGCGTTTCGTACTATCACACCGCTCTGACGTTTGGCACTCCGGAACCAGGCCGCGGACCGAAGCTGCAGGACATGGTAAGTGCGCTCGCTGCTACCGCGAAGCGCGAGCCAGCCGTCGCGCAGCACTAGCAGTTCCCCCTGCGCTAGTCACGCAGCTTCTCCAGCATCTCATACAGTTTCAGCGCCTGCGGATTCGCGAGCGCTTCCGTGTTTCTTACCGGACGCCCGTGAATGACTTCGCGCACGGCCAGCTCACTGATCTTCCCGCTGATCGTCCGGGGAATGTCCTCGACCTGAATGATCTTCTTCGGCACGTGAAGAGGAGTCGTGTTCTCCCGTAGGCTCGACGCGATCTTTTCGCACAGGACATCGTCGAGTGTGAGTCCTGGCTGAAGCTTCACGAACAGCACGATTCGCACGTCACCCGGCGGTCCTCCGTCGATCTCCTGCCCGACAGCGACGCTCTCGACGATCTCCGGCAGCTGTTCCACCTGCCGGTATATCTCCGCGGTGCCGATGCGAACGCCACCGGGGTTGAGTGTCGCATCGCTCCGGCCGTAGATGATGTAGCCGCGATGTTTCGTAATTTCCGCCCAGTCGCCGTGACGCCAAACGCCCGGGAAATAATCGAAGTACGCGGCCTTGTACTTGGCCCCATCGGGGTCGTCCCAGAACGCGATCGGCATGCTCGGGAAGGGCCGCGTGCATACCAGCTCGCCCGGAATCAACCGTACCGGCCGACCGCGGTCGTCGAATACATCGACCGCCATCCCCAGTCCCGGCGTTTGAATCTCACCGCGATACACGGGGAGAATCGGATTGCCGAGGACGAAACAGGATATGATGTCGCTCCCGCCGCTGATGCTGGCGAGGTGGACGTCGGGTTTGATCTTGGAGTAGACGTAATCGAAGCTGTTAGGGGCGAGCGGGCTCCCGGTCGAGAGCATCGCTTTCAGCTTCGACAAATCGTGCTTCTTTCGCGGGACGGCGCCGGACTTCTCGAGCAGCGCCAGATACTTTGCGCTCGTCCCAAAAATCGTGATCGCCTCGCTGACGGCCATCTCCCATAAAATGTCGGGCGTCGGTGACAGCGCAGCGCCATCGTAGAGAACGACTTTCGCGCCGACGGAGAGCGAGCTGACGAGCCAGTTCCACATCATCCAGCCGCACGTCGTGTAGTAGAAGATGCAGTCTTCGCGATTGAGATCGGTGTGGAGAATCAGCTCCTTGAGGTGCTGGAGTAGCGTTCCACCCGCGCTGTGCACCATGCACTTCGGCAGTCCGGTCGTCCCGGACGAGTACATGATCGAAAGCGGGAGATCGAAGGGAAACCCCTCGAGCTCCAGATTTCTGAGCTGCGCGTCGTGCACCGCGATCTCGGTTTTCGCCGGCTCGGGCGGAGTTTTCCTGATCAG
>CATPBD010000251.1 GCA_955652265.1 uncultured Gemmatimonadaceae bacterium
ATCACGCTCAAGCAGAAATTCGACAAGGCCACGCGCTATTCCGATTTCCGCGAGATGCTCGACAAGCAGAAGGACATAGATGGTGTCGTGATCGCCACACCCGATCATCTGCACGCGGTGGCCGCCAAGGCGGCGATGCAAAGCGGCAAGCACGTCTATGTCCAGAAGCCGCTCTGCTACTCGGTGCACGAGGCGCGCGTACTACGCGACCTCGCACTGGCGAATCCGAAAATCGTGACCCAGATGGGGAACCAGGGGCACTCGAGCGATGGCGCCCGTCTGATCAACGAGTGGATACAGGCAGGCATCATTGGTCCGGTGCGCGACGTTCACGTGTGGACCAATCGCCCCGTGGTTTATTGGCCCCAGGGCGTTCCGCGTCCGACAGGGTCTCCTCCGCCCGCTCCTCCGCAGAGCCCCTTCGGAAACCCTTTCAGCTTTCGCTACGTGAACCAGCTACTCGCCTCCGCGCTCGGATCTTATCCGGTCCCGCCGGGAATGCACTGGGATCTCTACGTCGGTCCAGTCGCCGAGGAGATGCCGTATCACCCGATCTATCATCCATTCAACTGGCGCGGGTGGCTCAACTTCGGCGTGGGCGCGCTGGGCGACATGGGGGCGCATCTGATCGATCACCCTTTCTGGGCGCTTGGATTGACTTATCCGACTAGCATCGAGGCGACGTCGACGCAGTGGGGTACCATGCGGATTCCGCCCGATCCGCACGCCGCCGCGGGAACGCGTGAAGCACGCGGCTACAACAAACCGGTCTCTTATCCGGTCGCGACGGCGGTGCACTATCAATTCCCAGCGCGCGGGACGCAGCCACCGGTGAAGCTCAATTGGTACGACGGAGGTCTCTATCCGCCGCGTCCCGATGTTCTGCCGGACGATGTCACTCTTGAGAGCGAAGGTGGCGTAATCTTCATCGGTGAAAAGGGAATTCTGATGAATGACACCTACGGCTCGAATCCGCGCCTCTTTCCGGCGTCGCTCACCGAAGATGCGGCCGTCGTGCCGAAGACGTATGCACGAATCCCGTGGAGTCACGAAAAGAACTGGGTGAAGGCGATCAAGGGCGAGACGAAGGCCAGCTCACCGATCGAATACGCCGCACAGCTCACAGAGACGATGCTTCTGGGGATCGTCGCGCTCCGCACGGGTCAGGGGAGGAAGATTCTCTACAATGGCGAGCGCATGGCTGTCACCAACATTGCCGACGCGAATCAGTACTTGACGCGAGAGTATCGCGCGGGCTGGGAAGTCTAAACAATTCATCGAGAGGAACACATGATGCACGGAGTTGCCGCGCGCGCGGCGATCATTTCCGAGCTGGCGCTAGCAGTCGCTGGCTGCGCGCCGGCGTGGAACTGTGTCCCGGCCGCGAGTTGCACTGCTTCGGGCGCGATGCCATTGACGGCTGAACAAAGCGCGGCTGGGTGGCGCTCGCTGTTCGACGGAACGACCACATCGGCATGGCGTGGATATCATGAGAAGACGTTTCCGGCCGGCTGGCACATCGTCGATGGGATCCTCACCAAGACGGGCTCGGTCAACGACATCATCACCAAAGACCAGTTTGGTAACTTCGAGCTCGCCCTCGACTGGAAGCTGGGTCCCGGCGGAAACTCGGGTGTGTTTTACCGGGGCACCGAGGAGTACGATCACATCTACTGGAGCGCGCCGGAATATCAGCTGCTTGACGATGCCGGCCACCCGGATGGAAAGAGCAGGCTGACGGCCGCGGGCGCAGCTTACGGCCTCTATCCGGCGCCGGCCGGAGTCGTCAAACCCGCCGGCCAGTGGAATTCCACTCTCATTGTCGTCAACGGGAACAACGTCCAGCATTGGATGAACGGACAGAAGCTGCTCGAGTACGATCTCGGAAGTCCTGATTGGGAAGCGAAGGTCAAGGCCAGCAAGTTCAATGTGTATCCGCACTACGGACGCGCGTCACGAGGATACATCGGCATCCAGGGCGATCACGATGGAACGCTCTCGATTCGCAACGTCCGCATCCGGGAAATCAAATGAGCGTTCGCGCGCGACTCTCGGCGATGATGTTCCTCCAGTATTTCATCTGGGGGGTTTGGTTCGTGACGATGGGCACGTATCTCGTGCAGACGCTCCATTTCACCGACCAGCAGAACGGCGCGGCGTACGGCGCTACGGCCATCGCTGCGCTCGTCTCCCCGTTTTTCATGGGCGTCGTCGCGGACCGATTTTTCTCAAGCGAAAAACTGCTGGCGGTGTTGCACCTGTTGGGTGGGGTGATCATGTACCTGGCATCGCTGCAGACATCATTCTCTACTTTCTATCCGCTGCTCATTCTGTACGCGTTGTGCTACATGCCGACGTTGTCGCTCACCAACTCGATTTCTTTTCATCACGTGCAGGATCCGGCGCACGACTTTCCTTTCATTCGCGTTCTGGGGACGATTGGATGGATCGTTGCCGGTATTCTGGTCGGAAAGATCCTTCACGCAGACGCAACCGTGCTGCCGATGAGGCTGGCCGCCGGAGCTTCGATCGTGATGGCTGTATACTCGCTTGTGCTTCCGCACACGCCTCCGAAAGCGGCCGGTGAACGATTCAGCGCCCGAAACGCTCTGGGTCTCGATGCTCTGCAGCTGCTCCGCAATCGCGACTTTTTCATCTTCGTCGCCGGCTCGTTCCTTCTCTGCATACCGCTCCAGTTCTATTACACCTTCGCCAACCCGTTTCTGAACGAAGTGCGCGCTCCGGACCCCGCGTTCATCCAGACGTTCGGCCAGGATTCGGAGATTTTTTTCATGCTGATCCTGCCATTCGTGCTGCGCAGATTAGGGATCAAGGTGATCATGCTCGTCGGCATGCTCGCTTGGGCTTTGCGCTACCTCGCGTTCGGAATGGGTGCCAACGGGCCCGTGATGTCGCTCATTTATCTGGGCATCCTTCTGCACGGCGTCTGTTACGACTTCTTCTTCGTGAGTGGACAGATTTACACCGACCAGCGAGCCGGGGAGAAAATACGGGCCGCCGCGCAGGGGCTCATCAACTTTGTCACCAACGGGCTCGGCTACTTCATTGGCGCGTTCGCATCGGGATGGGTCGTCAACCGCTTTGCGTCACAAAATCTGTCGTGCACCGACGCTGCGGCTGCCGCGCATCAGTGTCTCAAGGTCACGCACGATTGGCACACGATATGGCTGGTGCCGTCCGCAGGAGCATTAGCTGTTTTTGTCCTGTTCGCTTTGCTGTTCAGGCCGAAGAATGGAAGCGTCGACCCGGTTGGGAGTCAGGGGGTCCCGGGCGGAATGCCCGCATAACGGCGAACGAAACGCATTCTGAACGTCCGAGGGCACGCATATGGGACGGATCATTCTCGCTGGCCTTTTGTCCGGAGTCATCGGCGTTTTTTCGAGCTGGCTCATCACCGGAGTGCTCTTCCACCATTTTCAGTCGCGGACGCCACAGACCTGGCGCGCCTCCGAAGGAGCGACTCAGTACGCCGCTGCTAGCGCGCTCACGATTCTGGCAGCCCTTCTCATCACTGGGCTCTTCTCCGCAACCGGCGGGCTGCGTGGTGTAACCGATCCGATCGCGAATGGGATCTACTTCGGATTTCTCTGCTGGTCAGCGCTCGCACTACCCGTGACGCTCTCCTCCGCGCTCTTCGTCAATCTCGACAAGGGGTTTGTGGTGGGCCTGTTGCTCGATTGGCTGGTCGTCAGCCTGGTCGCGGGCGGCGTGGCGGGATGGCTTCTTGGTTGAAGCGAAAGATCATTGCCTGCCTCGCGGTAAGCGCCGATGGCTACACCGCGCGCGGAAGCACCATCGTAAACGCACCAGTACATCAAACCTGATCCGGAGGCCTTCTTGTCGTCACGAACCATTGGATTCGCGCTAGCACTCCTCGCAGCGGGGGCACTCGCATGCAACAAGGACGAGCCCGAGAAAAAACAGGAGCTTACCCAACGCGAGAAGGACAGCGTATTCGCGGGCTCGCAGATTCCCGGCGCCAAGGCTGTCGGCAAGGCTCTGAGGACTGCCGATTCCGCGACAGCACGTCAGAACCGTCTCGACTCCTCGGAGAGGACTCCGTGATCTGAAGACCGTGGGACGGGGCTTGCATAGGACCGGTCGATGACCGTTGCCCGCACAATCGAAGCCGACGGACGCCAGGGAGACGAACCGCTCACCGAGCCGCTCGCCGCACCACCGGAAGGCGCCGAACACAAATACCTGATCGCGTTCGCCGTGGTGCTGGCGGCGCTGATGCAGGTCATCGACAGCTCCATCGTCAACGTCGCGCTGCCGGACATGATGGGAAACCTGGGCGCGAGCCTCGATGAGATTGCCTGGGTATCCACCGGCTACATACTCGCCAGCGTAATCATCATCCCTCTCACGGGGTGGCTCGGGGAATTCTTCGGGCGCAAGCGCTACTTCGTAGGCTCCATCATCATCTTCACCGTCGCGAGCTTTCTCTGTGGAGCATCGCACTCCCTCGCCGCGCTGGTGTTCTGGAGAATCATTCAAGGTCTGGGCGGTGGCGCCCTGATGACGGTGTCACAGGCGGTGTTGTTCGAATCATTTCCGAGGAGGGAAGCCGGCACCGCGATGGCGCTTTTCGGACTCGGCGTCATGGTCGGTCCGACTATCGGCCCCACCCTCGGTGGGTGGCTGACCGACAACTACGGCTGGCCGTGGATTTTCTACGTCAACATTCCCGTCGGCATTCTCGCCGCGGCGATGATTATCGGCTATGTGCACGATCCGGAGCACCAGCAAAGGCCGCCCTCGATCGATTACATCGGAATCGCACTTCTGGCAATGAGTGTCGGCTCGCTGCAATACCTGCTCGAGAATGGTCAGCGTGAGGACTGGTTCGACTCACGTGCCATGATAACGCTGGCGGGAACCTCCGTCGTGACGGGCGCGGTGCTCATTTGGCGTGAGCTCACGATCGATTACCCGGTGATTGACTTCCGGGTTCTGCGCCACCGCCAGATGTGGGTGGGCACACTCCTCGGCGTCGTGATGGGAGTTGGACTATTTGCTTCGGTGTTCACGCTTCCCGTGTTTCTGCAGGGGAATCTGCGAATGACGGCGCAGCAGACAGGTATTGTTCTGCTGCCTGGCGCTCTAGCGACGGCCGTGTCGATGGCGGTCGTGGGACGCCTCACCAACAAATTCGATCCACGCATCCTGATTACGATTGGGGCGCTCCTGTTCGCGGGGGCCATGTTCAAGCTGTCGCGTATTACGGGCGAAAGCGGGAGCACTGACTTCTTCTGGGCGCTCATCATGCGCGGAATGGGATTGGGCATGATGTTCGTTCCACTCACCACCATCACGCTCGCGGAGCTCAGTGTGCGCGAGCTGCCGCAAGGGACCGGCCTCTATAATTTCTTTCGGCAGTTGGGCGGATCGCTCGGCATCGCCGCGATAGCGACGCTGTTGTCGCACTACACCGCGCAATTCCGCGCCATTCTCGCCGAGCATCTCGCGAGCGGCGATCCGACGACACTGAGCCGCCTCGACATGCTCACTCGCGCGATGATTGCGCAGGGAGCCGACGCCTGGACCGCACGCCAGGAGGCGCTCAGCATTCTGGACCGCGAACTGATGGGTCAGGCGAGCGTCATCGCCTACAGCAGGATCTACGTACTGAGTGCGGCCCTGATTCTTGCGCTCATCCCGCTACTTGTGCTCGTGCGCCACACCCGAGGCGCCGCGGGGTCCCAGCACGTACTGGAATAGCGTCGAGGGTCCGACTTACTTGCCAGCGGGTGCCGGCCGTCCTGCCGGCTTCGATGGGCGATCTGCGCCATTCGCCGCGCCGGCGGCGCGTGCGTCATCAGCGTCGGCAAAGCTTATGTCCTTGCCTCGCTGCTTCAGCATGTTGAGGATGCCGACCTTGTCCGTCGCCTTTAGGTAGGCTTCCCGCGGCTCGACCTGACCTGAATCCACCAGCTCGATCAGCGCATCGTTCATCGTCACCATTCCCAGCTTGCGCGACGTCTGGAGCACCGAGGGCAGCTGGAATGTCTTGCCTTCGCGAATCAGGTTCGAGACCGAAGGTGTCGAGAGCAGGATCTCCCGCGCCGCCACTCGTCCACCGCCAATCTTCTTGCAGAGCACCTGTGATATCACGCCCTTGAGCGATTCAGAAAGCATTACGCGGACCTGCGCCTGCCTGTCCGGTGGGAACTGATCGATCACGCGGTCGATCGTGCTCACGGCGGTCGACGTGTGCACCGTTCCGAAAAC
>CATPBD010000252.1 GCA_955652265.1 uncultured Gemmatimonadaceae bacterium
AACATTCGGTTCACGGAGGGCGAAGTCCATCTCGTCTTGCTCGAAAACAAGGCCGGTATACTGGCCAACGTCACGAACCGACTCGGCGATGCGGGAATCAACCTCGAGGCGATTTACGTAACAGGCATCGCGGATGAACTGGTCGAGCTCGCCGATCGTCAGCGACAATCCCAAGAAAGCGAAAAAGATTCTCGAAGAGTTCTGACATGCCATTCACGCAACACGCACTGCGTTTTCTCCGTGAGCTCGCTCGGCACAATGAAAAACCTTGGTTCGAGGCGCATCGCGACGAGTACGAAACCGAGGTACGCCAGCCGATGCGGGAGCTGATCGAGGATCTCGATACACTCTTTGCGCAGTTCGCGCCGGAGATCGGCGGAGATTCCAAGCGATCGATGTTCCGCATCTACCGCGACATTCGCTTCTCCAAAGACAAGTCGCCGTACAAGACCCACGCGGCCTGTTGGTTCCACCATCTGAATGCAGCTCGCACGGTCGGCGCGGAGGCGGATGCCGGGAGTGCCGGTTACTACTTTCACCTCGAGCCGGGCGGGAAATCGATGATTGGTGCCGGCATCTGGATGCCGCCGCGTCCGCAGTTGAAGAGGCTGCGCGATGCTATCGCCAAGGATCCCAAAGGATTTGATCGGATGGCGCGTTTGATTCCGCGCCGGTTCGGTGGACTGGATGACGAGGGCGCGCTGAAGCGGATGCCACGTGGGTACGCCGAGGACCACCCTGCTGCGAAATGGCTGCGATTCCAGTCGTTCACGAGCGGTCGCACACTAACCGATGCGCAGGTAACGAATCCGTCGTTGGCGGCGTCTCTGGCGCGCGAGTACGAGGCGCTGCTGCCGCTGGTGCAGTGGCTGAACGGTGCGCTCGGCTTCAAACCGGCTTCGCGGCGGTGACCGACGTGCAGACAGGATTCAGCTCCGAGAGTGGCCGCACCTACCAATTGAACCGACTGATTGGTAAGGGAGGATTCGGCGAAGTCTATCTTGCGACGCCGACACCTCGGGACGGCCTGCCCGAGCAGGTCTGCATCAAGATCACCGAGCGTCTTTCGTCGTGGCTCCGCGAGGCATACTTCGCCGAGCTGCTCTTCCGCGAGCCGCGCGCCCTCCGCGTGTACGACCGGTTCGCCGAGGTCGAGAATGGGAGAGCGCGCTACTGCATCGCGTTGGAGTACGCGGTGCACGGGGACCTTAGCGTGTGGCTCGAGAAGAAAGGGCCGCAGTCGGAGCGTTACGTGCGCCGAGAGATAGCCGCCGTTCTTCAGGCGCTCGATATTCTCCACCGCGGGCAGGCGCTGCATCGCGATCTCACGCCGTTCAACGTTTTCGTCTGCGAGGACGAGCAGCTGAAGCTGGGCGACTTCGGCATCGCGATGCACCAACGCAGTCAGCGTGGCGTTACCGCGGACGCATTCAACGTGTTCAACGTCCCGGCTGAGATCGCGTGGGGAAGAGTTCGCCGCTGGCAGCAGCGCGACGATATATACCAGGTGGGGCTTATTACCGCGATGCTGCTGCGTGGCGACACCGCGAGCCCGATGAGCAGTCGCGACGTGCGCCGTCTCCCATGCAGCGACCATCTCAAGGAAGTCATCTACCGGTGTCTCGGCGCGCGGGGAAAGCGGTACGAAGCGGCGGGCGAGCTAATCAAAGCGCTGCGTCATCGACCGAAGCAGCCTCATCTCGGCCGCGTCGTGAGTCTCGAGGGAAAGCGGGTGTCCTTCACAGGTTTTCTGAGCCGGCCGCGGAGCGAAGCAATCGCCGCCGCGAAGAAAGCGGGCGCAACTGTGCAAACGAAGCCGGGTCCGTCGTCGGACGTCCTTGTGCGCGGCCGGCCGAATGCGTTGCAGATCGCGGGCGCGGCGGGAGGTACGAAGCTGCTAGAGATACGGCGTCTCGCAAGCAAAGGACACGTCGTGAAGGTGATTGGTGAGCGGCAGTTCTGGAGGCTGGCTGAATCGGCGGCGCGGGCGCGAACTGCTAAGCGTAAACGGCTGTGACTATCAAGAAGATCGTCATCGGCGCAGTGCTGGTCGTTATCGGCCTTCCCCTCCTGTTGATCCTGACAATCTTGTTGGCTGTGTCCTTTGCAAATCGAACGAACGGCGCGATCGTCTCCTCGGGCGAGAAGCGGGAGTACCTCCTATACGTCCCAAAGAGCTACGACCGCGCCAAGCCGACGCCGCTCGTCATCAGCATGCACGCCGCGATGAACTGGCCGGCCTACCAGATGAAGATCAGTCAGTGGAACAAGGCGGCCGATGAGAACCGCTTCATCGTCGTGTACCCGGCGGGAACCGGTACCGGACCGAAGACCTGGTTCATGGAAGGGTCGCGAACGCCGTCCCGGATGCCGGATGTCAGATTCGTCTCGGAGTTGATCGACACACTGGAAGCGCACTACAACATCGATTCGACGAGGATCTATGCGAACGGAATGTCCAACGGCGGCGGTATGGCATTCGCGCTTTCGTGCACCTTGTCCAATCGGATCGCCGCTATCGGTGCGGTATCAGCCGCTCAGGCACTGTCGTGGAGCTGGTGCGCAGACTCGACACCAATGCCGATGATCGCGTTTCACGGGACTGCCGATCCATTCGTTCCGTACAACGGCGCCCCGACGGGGTGGTTGAACCCCACCGCGCCGTTTCCGAACGTTGCGACGTGGGCGGCGAGCTGGGCGCGAAGAAACCATTGCGGACCCAACCCCGTCGATTCTGTGGTTGCTCCGGACATCACACGTCGCGAATTCACCAACTGCGCTAGGAACGCGGCCGTCGTGCTCTATACCATTCGCGGCGGAGGGCATCAGTGGTTCGGTGGCAAGCCGATTCCGGAATGGCTCGTCGGCCACATGAGCAATAGCGTGGACGCCACGAATCAAGTGTGGGCCTTCTTTCGCGAACATCCGCTGAGTAGGAATTAGCAAGCTCTTACTCGCTGACTCTGACGAGGAGTCATCCTTCTACCGGCATCGCGCTTCAGGCGTATCTGCATCGCACGCCTGAAGATCTTGCGCGGCTGATGCCGCTCAAGCCGGTGATCCGACTAGTGAAGAGAGCATACGACGAGCCCAGCGGAGTGGCGTTTGAGAAGAAGAGCAACACCGGCCGCGCGTACTACGACCTCGCGTCACGAATGTTGGAGGCGCTTGGCCGAGCGTCCGGCGAACGTCTTGTTCGTCGTCAAGCCATTATTCGGGTGATGCGCAAACAGGGTAACTTTTGACTCGTCCGGCGCGTACGGTTCTGTAGCGATAAGGAGTGGGTCATGACTCGACGGGCCAAACTGTGGCGAGCGGGAGCAGTGCTCTTCGCCATCATCAACCTTGCCGGCATGGGGTTCGCCCTGGCGATGGATGAGATGATGCACGCCATGGCGCATGCATTCCTCCTGTTCGTCGGCCTCGGCGCTTATCTGTTGTGGAGAATGGTAACCACCTGGGCCACGACACCATCAGGCGACCAGCTGTCACAAGCATCGGCGCTGCCGTCGTCGAGCAAGGATTCGACGCCGAAGTTAAGCGATCAACGCATCGATTACCTCCAGCGGTCGATCGATGCCCTCGCGCTCGAAGTGGAGCGCATCGGCGAGGCGCAGCGCTTCAAAGACAAGCTCCACGCGGAACCACGTGACGCCCCGCCGCCTAAAAAGCTACCACCGGAGGAGTAATGGCAGAGTCTGGATCGGTCGCCGTCGCACCCGCACCTAACCGCCGCCTGGCTTGGCTCGGCGCACTATTGATCGTGGTTGGCTTCTTCGGGCATTTTTTCGCGGCGCGAGCAATCGGCACCTACATCTATTACAGGGATCACATCTTCGGCTTCTTCCTGATTCTCGTCGTGACGGGCACCATCATCGCGGGCCTGGGCTGGCGCTTCTGGAAGGGCCGGAATGACATCACGCTGTTTATTATCGGCCTGGTTCAGGCGCTATTCGGCATCTTCGTGTATATCGAGCGGTTCAACATCCACTAGCGGTGTTTCGACGGTTATTGATTGGCTTTACGACTTCAACACCCGGTACCTCACGTGCGTCGCGAGCGGACCATCGGCGGCCGAGATTTTCTCGAGCCCGTACCGGACCGCCGAGATGATCGAAGAGCCGCACGCCGTCGCCGAGTATGTGGGGCGCGAGATGAACCAGGATCTCATCGCAGAGTCCGGCTTTTAGCGCCTGCTGCCCGGGCGACGCCCCGCCAAGCTTTATATCCTTGCCACTCGCTACTGCGCGCGCCTGTCGGATGGCGCTGGCGATGCCATCGGTCACGAAAGTGAGATTCGACGGTCCCTTGGGCACCGTGTCGTGCGGCGGCGGAGTGTGCGTGAGAACGAACACCGGCGCACTGTTCACGGGGTGCGAACCGCCCCAGCCATTGGTGATATCGTAGGTCCGGCGGCCGAAAATAAAGGCGCCGGATTCCTCGTACATCCGCTTCACCTGATCGAGATTTGCGCCCGGCTCGGGCCGGAACAGCTTGTGACAGTACTGGTCCTTGCCAGAGAGATACCAATCGAAGATGCGCATGCCGTCGTTCTTTCCGAGCGGAAAGTCCTTGCCGTCGCCGGGCCCTGCGACGAATCCGTCGAGCGACATGGTCATGTCGATCACCACCTTATTCATAGCACACACGGTGTTGGGTTTGGGACTTCATGGCCTCTCCGTTCGCGTTGCGTTAGCGGCGTTTCGCGCGGGCTTCACGCCACTCGCGCGTCGGGTCATCGTCGGGGTCAGGCGTCTCCTGCGGTGGCCTCAGCTCCTCTGGAACGTTACGCAGGTTGACGCGGATCCGCGTCCACGTCGACGACCGGCCACGCATTGAATCAACGAGGACATCGTCGAGGGCGAGATGGGACGCCACATCGGGATGTCTCTTATTCCATCGCTCGAGACCTGCCAGCGCCGCCTCCTTGTTAGGTGAGTTGGCAACGACTATGAGCGGCATCTTCACTCGCGATTTCGCATCCTTCTTCTTTCCCGTCGTCTTCCTGCCCGCGCTCTTCGCGACCTTCGCCCCCTTGGCGCGTGACGGAGCGACGCGTGCCGGCTCGCCTTCCATCTTCCGAAAGTGCGGTGGCCACGGTGCGTCGCCGAGTCCGGCGGCTTCGTCGCGCGCCGCAAGCTCGAGGAGTTGCTCAAGTGAACCGGCTGCCCCATCCATCCCGCTATTCGGGTCGCCAAACTCTGCCAGGCGGCGCGGCATCGTCAGCACCGTGAAATCTCCCGGCTCACAGTCCGGGATCTCCTCCCAGCGAAGCGGCGCCGAGACACGTGCGTCAGGAAGTGGCCGTATGGAGTATGCCGAGCAGGTGGTGCGGTCTTTCGCGTTCTGATTGTAATCGAGAAAGACGCCGTGGCGCTCCTCCTTCCACCACTTCGACGTCGCGATAGTCGGCGCGCGTCGCTCGATCTCGCGCGACAACGCCAGGGCGGCGCGTCTCACCTCGGTGAACGTCCACCGTTGCTGGATACGAGCGTTGACGTGCATGCCGCGCGAGCCGCTCGTCTTGGGCCAGGCGCGCAAGCCCATGTCTTCGAGCAGAGTTTTCGTCTCCATCGCCACGCGACGGACGTCGTTCCATTCGACTCCTGGTCCGGGGTCGAGATCGATGCGCAGCTCGTCGGGATGATCGAGATCGTTCGTACGCACAGCGTGTGGATGCAGCTCTATGCAACCGAGGTTCGCGATCCAGGCGAGTCCCGCTGCGTCGTCGACGACGATTTCTTCGGCAGTTCGTCCCGACGGAAATGACAGCGTGACGGTCCTCAGCCAGTCGGGACGATTTTCTGGCGCGCGCTTCTGGTAGAACGGCGGACGCTCCGCGCCATCGACGAAGCGCTTGAGCATACTCGGCCGGTCGCGGATGCCGACGACAGCTCCGCTCGCGACCGACAGGTAGTACTGGACGACGTCGAGCTTGGAGAGCTTGACGTCGCGCGAGAAGTAGGGCTTGTCCGGATTGGTGATCCGGATGTCGCGCCCGTCGATCGAGAGAACTTCCACTGTCTCTTTCTTTGCCATCGTCGCGTTTACCAGAGAGATTAGCGTCCAAGATATCTTTCGGTGATCCCATATGCAGTCTACGGAGCAGCCAACTCCCTACACCGAGCTCAATGCTGTTCTCCACGAGCTGGTCGCCGGCATTAGACAGGCTGTTGGCAACGACTTCATCGGCGCATATCTGCAGGGTTCATTTGCAGCGGGAGATTTTGATCAGCACAGCGATGTGGATTTCGTCATCGCGATCAACAACGAGCTTTCCGAAGATGAGGTCGCTGAGCTCCAGCGAGTTCACGAGCGGATTTACGGACTCGAATCCGAATGGGCCCGGCACCTCGAAGGGTCCTACTTCCCCGGCGCGATTCTGCGTAGCGGTGAGCGCTGCGGCGAGCAACTTTGGTATTTAGATCACGGAAAGAACAGGCTGATCAAATCTGATCACTGCAATACGCTGGTGGTTCGCTCGGTGGTGCGTGAACGAGGAATCACGCTTGCCGGGCCTGATCCGACAACGCTCGTGGATCCGATCAGTGTCATGGCGCTCCGTCGGGAAATGAGCAATACCATGCGCACGTGGGCGAAAGACATCTTGGAGCATCAGGAGCGATACGGGAATCGCTTCTATCAGGGCTACATCGTGCTGAACTACTCCCGCATGCTGCACGATCTCGTCAAAGGGCGGCCCGGTTCGAAGCGCGAAGGCGCAACGTGGGCAAAGGCGACTCTTGGGACCGAATGGTCAGCGCTCATCGATCGCGCGTGGACCAGGCGTCCGAATCCGGCCGTCGCGGTCAGGGAACCATCAGATCCGGTTGACTTCGAGGCAACGTTGCGGTTCGTGAAGGTGGTACTGCGCGAGAGCGAGGCGTATATGCCCTCGAACAGAGAAACCCCTGGTTGATCAACCCTCGGCGATGACAATCGCCGTCAGCTCGGCGGCGTCGATTCGTTAACCAGTCGCTCATCGCGATGAGCAGGTGTGGGCCGCCGATCTCGCACACCAATCGCAGCTTCCGCGCGCGGCAATAGCCGCTTGTCGTCAATCCGCGTCGCCCAATCAGCAAACGCGGCCGTTGGCCCCGTCCAGTCCATTTCATCGACACTGGCGAACAGCGCCGCATCACTTCTCAGCGTCGCGAGTGTCTTGAACAGGATCGCGCGATCGCGCTCAGCTCCGAGTGTCTCTGCGGGAAACGCCTCGATCGGTCCGTACCGGTTGAGCAAAGTCGCGGCGGTGCTCCGCCCGATCCCATGGATGCCAGGGTAGCCATCCTGCGCGTCGCCGACCAAGGCGAGAAAATCCGGAATGAGTGCCGGCTCGACTCCAAACTTCGCATGAACCGCCTCAGCGTTCCGGACCTGCATGCCTTTACGAATAATCTGGACCACGCGGTCGCCGCGCACGCACTGCGCGAGATCCTTGTCGTTCGCCCAGATGCAGACTTTCTCGACACGCGGATCTTCCGCAGCGAGATGGGCGGCCGAGGCGAGCCCATCGTCAGCCTCGAGCTCGATCATTGGCCAGACTGCCACCCCCATCGCAGCGAGTGCATCCTCGAGCGGGAGAAACTGCGCGTTGAGAACGCGATCAATTCCCTCGCCCGTTTTGTAGTCCGGCCAGAGATCGTTGCGGAAGGATTCGATCACGTGGTCGGTGGCGACGCCGATATGTGTCGCCCCAGTCTCGACCATCTCCAGGACTGAGTGCAACACTCCAGCAACGGCGCCGAGGGGCTTGTCCTTCCCTTCATTCCAGCTGCGCTGGCCGTAGAAGTGACGGAAAAGCTCGTACGTGCCATCGATCAGGTGAACTATCATTTCTTCTGCTCCCAACGCTTTTCGCTGCTACGGTGTCCACCAGTATAAAACTTACTCGCCAACACTGCCGATCCCGGCCTTACCAC
>CATPBD010000253.1 GCA_955652265.1 uncultured Gemmatimonadaceae bacterium
CCGTGGGAAACGCCGCCGCCGCCGCTTTCTCCGCGAGGTACTTGATGTCCCACTCGTCGTAACTCGGCTGCACCGCTCTGGTGAAATGCGTCGGCGCGCGCTGGCCCATCACGAGTGCGGCGACGTGCATCTCCTCGCGCGGAAGCGCCGCTTTCTTCGGCCCGGGAAGGTTGGCCGGGTCTTCACCCGCAAAGAATGCAGTGCCGATCTCGAAGAGCCGAACATTGCCCTGCATGCGGGCGAGATTGTATTCGGCGCGGGAGACGAGTGTCGTCAACAGATCTCCGCGCAGAAACGCTTCGTCCTCCGCGAGCGGATTGGTGACGCGGACGGTAGCGCCCTTCCCCTCTGCCACGAATGGCATCGGCCGCACCTCGTTGAGACCCGCGCCGACGAGCGTGTCCTGCACACGCTTCGTCACCGCTACGAGCGGCGCGTCGGGCACGGTACTCGCGCGGAACGGGCGCAGCTCCGAAGAAAAGGTGTCGTAGCCTCGAAGCCGTGCGATCTCTTCGGCGAGATCCACGTCGCCGTGCACGTCGTGTCGCCAGCTCGGCGGCGACACCTTGAGCACGTCTTTCGCCTCGGGCGCGATCCTGAACCCAACCGATCTGAGATTCCGTTCTACCTCTGCCGACTCGACCGGCTCGCCGAGAAGGCGCGCCACGCGCACCAGCTTTAGGGAGACGGGTTGCGGACGCTTCGGGAGTGGATATAGATCGATCGGGCTCCCCTGCGGAATTCCGCCCGCGACCGACAGAATCAGCCGCACCGCGTAGTCAACCAACCCGGGAATTGCATCGACGTCCACGCCGCGCTCAAAGCGATAGCTGGCGTCGGTCGAGATCCCCAGCTTTCGCCGGGTAGCTCGAATACGCGCGGGGTTGAAGGCGGCTACTTCGAGAAAGATCTCGGTCGTGGTTTCGGAAACTTCGCTTCCACTGCCGCCAATGATGCCGGCGATAGCCTGCGCCCGCTCCGCGTCGCCAATCACTACTGCGCCAGGTGGAAGAGTTCGATCGACACCGTCGAGGGTCTTGATCAGCTCTTCCCCCCGGGTTTTCCTCACCACGACGGTGTCGCGCGCGATCTGTTCGAGATCGAATGCGTGCATCGGCTGGCCGAAACCGAGCAGCATGTAGTTCGTGATGTCGACGACGTTGTTGATCGAGCGCGATCCGACCGACTGCAGTCGCTGAACGAGCCAATCGGGGCTTGGCCCGACCTTCAATCCTGTCATGACAGCGCCGGCGTACCGGAGACAGCCATCGGTGTCCTCGAGTTTGACGGTGACATCTCCGACTTTCCCGGAAGTCGCCTTGACCGTGTGGGTTCGAATGACGAACGGCTTTTGCTCCGCTATCTCGGGCCGAGTGACAGTACCACCAGTCGCGGCGGCGATCTCACGTGCAAGGCCTTCGTGCGAGAGGAGATCGGGGCGATTGGGCAGGACATCGATTACCAGCCGAGTGTCGCCGATTGGCATCGCGTCGAGGAACCTGGTTCCAGGCTCGGCGACGAGCGAGAGCGCCATGATGCCTTCCTGGTCCTGGCCCAGTCCAAGTTCCTTCGTCGAGCAGAGCATGCCCTCGGAAGTCTCGCCCCGAATTTTCCGCTTCTCGATTTTCACTCCGCCCGGGAGCACAGCGCCGACAGGCGCGAACGGATAGAGCGTGTTGACTGTGACGTTTGCCGCTCCGCACACGACATCGACCAGCACCCCACCGCCGGCATCGACTTTCGTGACCCAGAGATGATCCGAGTTCGGATGACGTGCGGCCTCGACGACGCGGCCGATCACGACGTCGCGCAAATCCTCACGGAACGCGACGAGGTCGTCGACCGTTGCGCATCGCGAGGTGAGCAGATCGCGCAGCTCAGTAGGACTGAGCTTGAACGGGACGAAGGCGCGCAGCCACTCGTACGAAGCGTTCATAGAGTTAAGCAGCCACCTGACAAAGGTTCACTGCCTGATCGGTGGGAAGAAAGATTCGTCGGCGTAGCTTCATCCCGAGACCTGGTACAGGAATCTCACGTCCGAATCGTAGAGAATCCGTATGTCGGGGATGTCGTAGCGCAGCATCGCGATGCGTGCCGGACCCATGCCGAATGCCCAGCCGGTGTAGCGATCCCCGTCGAGTCCAGCGGCGTTGAGTACGGATGGGTGCACCATGCCCGCCCCGAGTATTTCCATCCAGCCGGTGCCTTTGCAGCTCGGGCAGCCGGACCCGTGACAGAGCTGGCACTCCACGTCCATCTCGGCCGATGGCTCGGTGAACGGGAAATAGCTTGGCCGGAAGCGCGTTTTCGTCGTGCCGAAGAACCTGTTCGCGAAATGCGTCAGCGTCGCCTTCAAGTCGACAAAGCTGACTCCTTCATCGATTGCCAGACCTTCGATCTGCGCGAACATCGGCGCGTGCGATGCGTCGAAGAAATCGCGACGATACGCGTTTCCTGGGCTTAGAATCCGGATAGGCGGCTTGAACTTCTGCATGGTGCGGATTTGCACCGGAGACGTGTGCGTCCTCAGCATCACGTTCTCGCCCAGGTACAGCGTGTCGTGCAGGTCCAGCGCGGGATGATCGGCCGGAAAATTGAGCGCCGTGAAGTTGTACCACTCAGTCTCCGCTTCCGGTCCCAGCGCGATCGTGAAGCCCAGCTCGCGGAATATGTCCTCGATCTCCTCGATCACGAGCGTGACGGGGTGCTTCGATCCGAGCCATTGGCGCCGAGCAGGCATCGTGAGGTCGACGTTTCGCTTCGAGGAGCTGGCCGCGTCCAGCTGCCGTCGGCGGTCCTCGAGCGCCGCTTCCAGCTTTGCCTTTACCGCGTTGATCAGCGACCCGGCTTCTCGCAGCTCTCCCGGCGCCAGCGACGGCAGCTGCTTGAACAGATCCGGGAGCCGACCCGATTTTCTGCCGAGCAGCGACGTCCGCGCCTCCTCCAAAGAGGACGCGGTCGTGGCCTGGTCGATGAGCTTCGCGCCATCGTCGGCGAGGGTGGTGACTAACTGCTGGAATTCGGAAAGCGTCACGGGTTACCGAAATTGGAGGCAAAATGCAAAAGGACTCCACCGCGCTGGTTTATCATAGCGCCGGCAGAGTCCCTCTTGGAGCACGAATGGAACGTTACGCGGCGTCGAGAGCTGATCTCGCCTTCTCGGCGAGGGCGGTAAACGCTGCTGAATCGTTGACAGCCAATTCTGATAGAATTTTGCGGTCCACCTCAATGCCGGCTTTCTTCAGGCCGTGCATGAAGAGGCTGTAGGACATTCCGTGCTGGTGCGCGCCCGCGTTGATGCGGACGATCCACAGCTTCCGGAAATCGCGCTTCTTGTTCTTGCGATCGCGGTACGCGTACTTCCAGCCGCGTTCGACATTCTCCTTGGTGGCCTTCCATAATTTGCTCCGAGCACCGAAGGCTCCGCGGCCTGCCTTCATTATCTGCTTCTTGCGCTTCAAGCGCGCGACATTCGATCTAACGCGTGGCATTTGTCTAGTCCTCTAAGCCTGAAGCAGGCGCTTGATGTTCCTGACTTCGCCGCGGGTCGTAATGATGGTTGCGTGACGGAGGTGGCGCTTTCTCTTCGGCGACTTCTTGGTGAGGATGTGGCTCTTGAACGCCCTCATGCGCTTCACCTTTCCCGAGCCTGTAATCTTGAAGCGCTTTCTCGCGCCCTTGTGCGATTTCATCTTCGGCATTGCTGATCCCTATCGTATGTAAGTCTCGATCCTATTTCGGCGCGAGAATCATCGTCATGAACTTTCCTTCGAACTTCGGATCGCTTTCGATCTTCGACACATCGGCCAGCTCCTGCGCGACCCGATTTACAACCTGACGTCCAAGCTCCGGGTGGGCGATCTGCCTGCCGCGGAACATCAACGTCACCTTCACCTTGTTTCCTTCGTTCAGGAACTCGCGCGCGTGCCGCGTCTTGGTCATGAAGTCGTGCTCTTCGATCCCGGGGCGGTACTTCACTTCCTTGAG
>CATPBD010000254.1 GCA_955652265.1 uncultured Gemmatimonadaceae bacterium
AATTGGGGAGTTGGTCGCGGCCGATTATGGGGATCGCGCGGCGTTAGAGCGTTTTCTCGACGATGTCGATGTGGTCACTTACGAGTTCGAGAGCATCCCTCTATCGACAGTTGAATTCGTCGCCGAGCGCGTGAAGGTGTATCCCCCGGTCAAGGCCCTCGAGGCTGCGCAGGATCGCCTGCTGGAGAAACAACTCTTCGAGGCTCTGGAGATTCCAACCCCTCCGTTCGCTCCTGTTGATAGTCTCAGCGATCTTGAAAAGGCGGTGTCGCGGATCGGATTACCGGTCGTGCTCAAGACACGAAGGATGGGCTACGACGGTAAGGGGCAAGCCGTCATTCGCGACCGATCGTCCGTCGACGCAGCCTGGAAGCTGATTGCCGGAGCTCCATCGCTCGTCGAGAAATACGTGTCATTCCAGCACGAGCTGTCCGTCATAGGTGTGCGCGACGTGAATGGCCGGGAGGTGTTTTATCCACCGGTCGAAAACGTCCATGGAGAGGGCATTCTCAGAAAATCGACCGCGCCTGCGCCGAATGCGACTCCCGATGCGAGCGCGCTGGCGATCGATTACTGCCGCCGGCTGATGACCAAGCTGGAATACATCGGAGTGCTGGCGCTCGAGCTCTTCTCCGTTGATGGGACTCTTCTCGCCAACGAGATGGCGCCGAGGGTGCACAACTCCGGGCACTGGACAATAGAAGGCGCGGAAACGAGTCAGTTCGAGAATCATCTGCGCGCGGTGCTCTCCCTGCCGCTCGGCTCAACATCGTTGCGCGGATCGTCGGTTATGCTCAACATCATCGGGCATATCCCTTCGCGCGAGAAAGTTCTATCGGTGGAGGGCGCCCATCTTCATCTATACGGCAAAGCGCCTACGGAGAAGAGGAAGGTGGGGCACGTGACACTCGTCGCACGATCTCCCCGCGACCTGGAGCGACGTACGGCGGAGCTGGAGCGGCTCGTGGGCAACGGGAGGGGAAACGTCAAATGAGGCTTCAAACTGTACCCCGCCTGTGGCTGTCATATCTGCAGCCACAGGAAAATCAGATTGCCGCCCATTCAAACCTTTGAGCCCTCCGAGCTATCCAATCCTGCAACAGAGTCCGGACAACGATCGAATGGCGGCAGGCTCCAACGTGGTACCTGTAGCGATGGGTGATTCCACGGACGTGGCTCTCGCCGCGGCCGGAGACCGTCAGGCCTTTGAACGGCTGTACCGGACACACGCTAACAGGGTGTTTTCGCTCTGCACGCGGATGTGCGGGAGCAGGGCGAAGGGCGAGGAGCTGACCCAGGACGTATTTGTGAGGACATGGGAAAAGCTGCCACAGTTCAGGGGGGATAGCGCTTTTTCGACCTGGCTGCATCGCCTGGCGGTGAACGTGGTTTTGAATGATAGAAAGACCGAGGGCAAGCAGGCCTCGAGAATGGATGAAGGCGATGGCAGCGACGAGCGTTGGGATGAAGGTGCAAGGGCGCCGATGTACATCGAGAGAATGGATCTGGCGGAGGCGATTGCAAAACTGCCGGCAGGAGCGCGGAAGGTTTTCGTGCTCCATGACGTTGAGGGGTACAAGCACGAGGAGATCGCGGAGATGTGCGGGATCACCTCGGGCGGAAGTAAGGCGCAGCTCCACCGCGCGAGACTTCTCTTGAGAGGGGTACTGGAACGATGACGAACTCGGACACGACTTGCGAAGCATTTGACGCCGCGCTCCCCGACTACCTCGAGGGAACGCTGGACGGATCGCTGCGCGCCTCAGTCGAACAGCACCTGAGGGAGTGCGTCCGTTGCGCCAGTCTGGTGAGAGATATCGAGAATATCCGGAAGGAAGCGGCTGCGCTCCCCGATCTCGTCCCTTCGCGTGATCTATGGACGGGCATCGAGGCGCGGATCGCTGCGCCGATAATCCCCCTGGCGGCACGCCCGGAGAGGCAGAGACGGTTCTTGCCCGCTTGGATGGGAATCGCCGCGGCTGCGCTGATCGTGGGCACCGCCGGCGTTACGTACACGCTGACTGCCCGCTCATTTCGGCCTGGAGTCGATACCAAAGTTGCCATGGGGAGTCCCCCACCGTCGGCAACTCAGCCGACGAATGCGGCCACACAGGGCGGGGCGGCGGCAGCAGAACCTGGTGGGGCCGGCGCTCCACAGAATTCGGCCGATCAGTCTGCCGGCTCAGGCATCGCGCTGACGCCGACAGCGCCGTCGCGGCCTGGCATTCCCGCGAGCCTCGCCAGCCAGAATACCCAGTCCGGACCATCTCAGTCCGAAGCAGTGTACGGGAAAGAGATCGAGATGCTCCAGAACATCGTTCGTCAGAGGAAGACTCAGCTCGATTCCTCGACCGTCGCGATCATCGAAAAGAATCTCCAGATAATCGACGCTGCCATCGAGCAGAGCAAAGCGGCTCTCATGAAGGATCCCGCGAGCATGCTACTCAGCCAGCAGCTGACTCATGCGCTCGACAAGAAGGTCGAGCTTCTACGTACGGCGGCGATGCTGCCGGCAAGTACATAAAATGAAAAACGAAATCAAGCTCACATGGCTCGGTGTCGCGGCGGCGTTCGCGACTCTGCTCCCGCTTCCGGCGAAAGCGCAGGATAATCAAGTCCGGACTCGTATCGACACTACGGTCAGGCTCGATCGGGGTGGCACGGTGGATCTGTCGCTTATCTCGGGCAAGATCCGGGTGACCGGATGGGACCGGCCCGACGTAAAGGTCGTGGCATCGATTGAGAGCGGCTTGCTGCGCTTCGATGCGAATCCGTCGAGGGTGAGCCTCAGCGTTGACCAAACCGACGACTCGAGAGGACGGAGGCGGCACGACGTCGGTGACGCGCGGTACGATGTCTCCTGTCCGCGGGGATCGCGACTGATTCTGGAAGCCGTGTCGGGCGATATCATGGCTAACGGGTCGCAGGGCGAAATCGAAGCGACTTCGGTTAGCGGCGACGTCGATGTTACGGGCGGAGTCCGGGAAGTCAGCGCTGAATCTGTGTCTGGATCCGTCCACGCTGTCCAGATAAATGGAAATCTCCGCGCCGAAACGGTGAGTGGAGACGTACGCGCCGAGACAGTTAGTGGCAATGTCGAGGCGACGTCGGTGAGCGGAAACGTGCGCCTCATCGGCGTGCAGTCGAAGGATGTACGCACCGAAACCGTGAGCGGCGATATAGTGTACAGGGGTAGCATCGATCCCGGCGGGAAGTACAGCTTTGAGTCCCATTCGGGGACGATCAGGCTCAATATCCCCCGTGGTGCTGGCGCTCAGTTCAGCGTCGAAACGTTCAGCGGAGATGTGAGCACGGACGTCCCCGTCATCGTCAACCCCGGGGGATCGGGGGGGAGAAGAAACGGCCGCATGGAGTTCACAATCGGTGACGGAAAAGCCCGGGTCACTGCACAGACTTTCAGCGGACGCATTGTGATCGATAGCGGGGCAGACTCAACCACCCGGGAGAGATGATGAATAGGACGAGACTTATCGCGGGCCTCGCCGTCGTGCTCGCCGCACCAGTTCTGGGTGCGCAGCAGCAGTACGGCCGCGACTCCGATGTATGGCGTTGGGATGGCCGCGTGGAATCAGGGCGCTGGATGAACGTGTTCAACTTGAACGGCTCCGTCGATTTCGCGCCGAGCACCGACAACATGGTTCACCTGGTCGCGGAGAAGAGGTCGAACGGGCGCGAGATGGACGATATTCACTACGAGGTCGTACAGACGGGAGGCAACGTGACCGTCTGCGCGATCTGGAACAACAACTCACGGTGCGAAGACGGCGGGATGAACTCGTTCCACAACAACGATCATAACGAGAACCATTCGACGGTGCGGTTCACCGTTCAGGTGCCTCGGTCAGTTCGGGTTGGTGCTCATTCGGTTAACGGCGCCGTCTCCGTGCGCGACGTTGGCGCTGAGGTCAAGGCCAATACTGTCAACGGCGGAGTGAGGGTTCGCAACGCCACCGGTCCGGTGCGTGCGACGACGGTGAATGGCGGGGTCGACGTGAATACTGCGGCGGGCCCTGTCACCGCTGAAACGGTCAACGGAAACGTCGATGCCCGCATGGCGTCACTGCAGGGAAACGACGACATGAGCTTCAAGACGGTGAACGGCTCGGTCGCGATTTACGTACCGGCGCAGTTCGACGCCAACTTCCGCTTCGACACCGTGCACGGCGGGATCGACAGCGACTTCCCGATGACTCTATCCGGCCGCTGGGGTCCACGGCACGCGTCCGGCACCATCGGCAGCGGCGGGCGGGATCTCAGAGCGAGCAGCGTGAACGGCAGCATTGAATTGAGAAAACAGTAAGGTGATGCCTGATGGAAAAAAGGGAGCCATTTGGCTCTTTTTTTTTATGGCG
>CATPBD010000255.1 GCA_955652265.1 uncultured Gemmatimonadaceae bacterium
CACTGAGCCGAACGAACCGCTCTGGACGAGCATCGCGCCGGGAACCTCGCGCAATGCGTCGGTGACTCTCGCAACTCCGCGTGCACGGAGATCCTCGCCCAGGAGAACAGTGACGGCCTGGGTAAGCGTACTCGCCGGACGCGGGACCTTGGAGGCCGACACCACGACGGTGTCGAGGTGAGTGGTGTCCCTGTTTTGAGCAGCCGCCGACTTCACGGGCACCGCTACGAAAGCGAGGACGGCAAAGAGAGTTTGGCGATTCATGGTCGTGAGAGCGTCAGGGGTTTTGTCAGAGTGTGAGGGGACGACGCAGCGGAACGAGCGCGGGGGCGCCGATGGCGGGATCACGCGTGATTACGACAGGCCATCCATAGATGGCTTCGAGCCGGTCCGCTTTCATCACATCAGTGGGCGCGCCGCTGATGGCGATCTTTCCCTCGTTGAGAAGCACGATCGTGTCGGCGAAGCGCGCGACCAGATTCAGCTGATGACTTACTAGCAGCACCGCGAGCCCTGAGCGCGCGAGCGACGAAAGCAGCTCGAAGATCGCCATCTCGTGCGCGACGTCGAGAAAGGTCGTGGGTTCATCGAGAACGAGAGCCGGCGCTTTCTGCGCGAGCGCACGGGCTATGCGCACACGCTGCCACTCTCCGCCCGATAGTGCGTCAGTGTCTCGATCCGCGAGATCCGTCACGCCCGCTTGTCCCAACGCGTCGGTAACCGCGGTGTCGTCGACTTTGGTAGCTGCCCGCCACAGTCCAAGGTGCGGATAGCGGCCCATTCCGACGTACTCTCGCACCTGAATTGGGAATGTCGTCTCTTCGCGCTGCGGAACTACGGCGACGCGCCGTGCCAGCTCGGTTAGCGAGAGCGTCCTCACGTCGCTGTCCGCGACAGCAACTGACCCCTTCACGACATCCGCCCGACCCAGGAGCGCCCTCACGATAGAGCTCTTCCCAGAGCCGTTGGGACCCGCCAGGGCAGTGAGCTTCCCCCGAGCTGCGACAAAGGTCACGCCGTCGACAGCGTTTCTGCCCGAGCGCGGATACGAGACCACGAGATCGGATACCCTGATCACGCGGAGCGTCTCAGCTGCACGAGAAAAAAGGGCACACCGAGAAGCGCGGTGATAGCTCCCAACGGCAGCTCCGTTGGGGCTGCCACGGTTCGCGCCGCCAGATCTGCGGCGACGACGAGCGTTGCTCCGACCAGTCCGGAAGCGACAATGAGCGGACGATGTGCCCTGAGCCCCAGGCGCCGCGCAATGTGCGGAACCACGAGGCCTACGAATCCGATGAGACCCGCCGCCGCCACAGTTGCTGCAGCAAGAAGCGCGGCGATCAGAAATACGCGTCGGCCGGATTTCTCGGCATCGATACCCAGGGACGCCGCGGTCTCTTCGCCCAGAGAGAGGACATCGATCTCTCTGGCCCAGTAGACGAGCGCACCACCGGCAGCGAGGATGCTCAGGGCAAGCCACCCAACCCGCTGCCAGTTTGCATCGGCCGCGGAGCCCATCATCCAGAAGAGTGCGCCGCGCACAGTATTGGGTTCAGCGCTCGCCAGCGCGACCATGATCGTCGCGTTGGCGAAAGCGCCGACGATCACGCCCGCGATAAGCAGGGCGCGGAGATCCGCTCTCGCTCCCCGCGCTCCCACACGGCTGACTGCCAGAGCCACCGATACCGCGCCGACAGACCCCGCGAATGCGGCCAGGGTTACCAGGACATCGCTCGTGAATCCCAGCGCAAACGCGATGACGGCTCCGACCGCCGCACCACCAGATACGCCGAGGAGATACGGTTCGGCCAGCGGATTTCGCAGGGATCCCTGAAGCGCCGCGCCGCTCGCCCCAAGACCCGCCCCGACAAGCGCGCCGAGCATCACGCGCGGTAGTCTCAAGTCACGCACGATGGCGAGGGCGGTAGGATCGCCGCGACCGCGTAGCGCCGCGAACACCGCGGCGAGCGGAACCGATACCGCTCCCCGAGCGACCGCGATCGCTGCGATTCCGAGAAGCGCGGCAACGAGCAGCAGCCAATACCATCCTCTGAAGCGTGTCAACGCAACGCGCCTGGGTGGAGGAGATTCGCAAGCGAGACAGCCGCTTCGCCGAGTCTCACAGAGGGTCGAGCGACGAGGAGCGTGTCGACCACAAAGATCTTGTCATCGCGGGCCGCGCGGACTATTCGCCAGCGACTATCGGACGTGATCTGGGCCTTTCCGACCGGCCCCGCCAAAATGAAGTCCGGATTTCTGCGTGCTATGTCTTCGAGAGAGATCTCCGCGGACGGACCACGGATGTCCGCGTATACGTTTTTTCCGCCGGCGATGTCCACCAGCTCGTTCATGAAGCTGCCGGCTCCGATTGTGATTATCGGAGCGTCCCAGATGTGCCAGAAGACGCTGGGCCGCGGCAGCCTCGCTGTGGCGGAGCGGACGCTGTCGAGCGTGCGATATACGGAATCGACAACGGCCTTTGCCCGTATCGAATCACGCAGTATCGCGCCCAATAATTGGACTGTCCGTCGGAAATCGGAGATGTGATCGATTTTGATCGACAGGGTGTTCACGCCGGCTGCGCGGAGGCGGGAGGCAGCGGGACGATTGTCCTGACTCGCGTAGAGAATCACGAGGTCCGGATGCGAGGCGAGCACCGCCTCGACATTGGGACGGATCCCATCTCCAAGCGACGGGATCAGCTTCGCGGAATCGGGCCACAGGTCGTACTTCGTGCGCCCAATGAGTCGCGACCCCGCACCCAGGGTGAATAGAATCTCTGTCGTCGCCGGATTGAGGGAGACGATGCGAGTCGGTGGGGCGCCAACCCGGACGAGATCACCGAAGTCATCGCTCGCAGCACCAGACTGAGTGCGCGAATCGCGGCACGCGGCGATTGCGAGCGCGAGTGCCATGCAAGCTGATCGGGTGCTGAAAAACAAAACGGACACTCCTCCCAGAGGAATGCCCGCAACGAGCACGCGCCAAAGACGCCTGACCGCCACCAGCACCTCCCCCGAGGTTCTGCGAAAGTGGCGCGGACGAAAGTCGTCTCCTGGCTTCGGGCCGCGGGACTCACCTTCCCGGCCGCTCCAGCGGCCAGTGGCGTTTTCGAGTCTGCGTTAGTGCCCGTTACAGTGGCGGGGCCGCACCGGCTTCACACCGGTTTCCGTGGCTCCCGTCCGCGATCGATTGTCTGGCGAAGCTATCTACGCCGAAGTGCCTGCGCAAGCGCGACCACCATTGTGCCCCCAATCACGAGCGTGATGGCAACCATGTATCGCGGATCGATGGCTCGCGTTGTCGCGGGCGCGGGAAGGTCGACCACCGCCACTGAGTTCTCTGGCATGTCGGAGGCGAGAAAGCGCCGAAAGTTGCGCTCGTCCACCGTGACCTGGTCCATCTCACGAAGATGCGGGCCGGTGACGCTGCCGGCCTTCTCCTCGATCAGAATCTCGTAAATCCCCGTCTCTTTCTCGAGCGGAAGCGCCAATGGAAAAGACTTCGCCGGGAGTGAGTATGAAAACGAAAGCTGCTTGATTCCGGGCGCGATGGGCGCGTAAACGCTCACCACTCCGTGCGCGTAAGAAACCGCGTTGGCGGGAATGTCGCCCTGACTGACGCGAAAATTGGTGGCGCCAGGCGTCACGTGGTTTTGCCACGTCGCGTCTTTCGGCGTGTCGCTCGCGGCGATGCGAGTGACGGAAGAGTCATTGGAAAGGTCGTAGACCTCGACGACCGACCGCAATCCGTTGGCATCTACCGCCGACACCACAACGTGGTGCCCACGGAGACTCATCGGCACCCGACGTGATGTTGTGTCGAAAACCGTAACCCCGCCGTCGTCGCCGCTTACCCTGCCTTCAGCGAGAGGCGGCGTGAAGTACGCGATCCCCTGGTAAGAGGCAGAAACGAAGTAGATCGCGTCCTCGCTCCCCGTGCGCACGTAGTTGAACGTGTACCGGCCCCGCGAATCGGATTTTACCGAGTCGAGCGGACCCGCCCGGTCAGGTCCGACGCGGTGGAGAACAACCAACACGCCACTGACGGAGTCCATTCTACGGTTGCCGGGACGTACGATTCGCCCGGACACCTGTTGCTGAACTGTAGGGAGAGCGGCCTGCAGGAACAGCAGGGCCGCCAGCTTACATATTGAACTTCCCAAAGTCTTCGGGGCGCAAGTTCTCGAGATACTCTTTGAGCTGATCGGCGGACATTTCCTCCGATGGCTCGGCGAGTGTCTCGGGCGGGGTCTGACCTTCCTCGAGAAGGAGCGCCGTGAGGAGACTTTCCTGCGCGAAGATCGGCGCCTCGAACCTGAGCGCGATTGCGATGCTGTCGGAAGGACGAGCGTCGATGTGCACTGCGCCTGAGCTGCGGGAGATGTGCAACTCGGCGAAAAAGGTTCGATTCTCGACCTTGGTGATGTGGACGCGCCGCAGCGTCCCGCCCATTCCGATGATGAGATTCTTGCAAAGATCGTGTGTGAGCGGGCGCTCACGCTTGAGCTTGTTCATCTCGATCACGATCGACTCCGCCTCTGGCTGCCCGATCCAGATCGGCAGCAGGCGCGCGCCTCCCTTCTCCTGCAGTATCACCACGTAGGAGTTCGTGGAACGGTCGAGACCGAGCCGCATCACTTCGACTTCGACGAGTTGCATGAATTCAAGTTAACGTTCTGACGGGAAAGTGGAAAAGCTGGCCACCTCGGGCGGCCAGCTTTGTTACACCCGGAGGAGCAGAACGCTACCGGCCGTCGATGGCTTTCCTCAAATCCGCCACCCGGTCCAGCCGCTCCCACGTAAAGAGCGTTCCCTTGCCGTTCTTCTTCGGAGCGCGCCCGAAGTGTCCGTAAGACGAGGTAGGGCTGTAGATAGGCTTTCTGAGATCGAGAGCCTCTATGATTCCCTTGGGCGTGAGGTCGAACACCTTCCGGACCGCCTTCAGGATTGCAGTTTCGGGAACGGTGTTGGTGCCGAAGGTATCGATGTTGACGGAAACCGGTTCGGCGACTCCGATCGCGTAAGCCACCTGAACCTCGCAGCGGCGCGCCAGCTTGGCTCCGACGATGTTCTTCGCGACCCAGCGGGCAGCATAGCAGGCCGAGCGATCGACCTTCGACGGATCCTTGCCGCTGAACGCGCCGCCGCCGTGACGGCCCATGCCGCCGTAAGTGTCGACGATGATCTTGCGGCCAGTGAGCCCGGCGTCGCCCTGAGGACCTCCGATCACGAAACGTCCGGTAGGATTGATATGGAACTTGATAGTTTTGTCGCGCAGCTCTTTCGGGATCACCGGCTCGATGACCTCGGCGATGATCACCTCGCGGAGCCTCTTGGTGGAGATATCCTCCGAGTGCTGCGTCGAGACGACCACGGTCTCGACACCTATGGGAATGGAGTCCTCGTATAGAACCGTGACCTGCGCTTTGCCGTCGGGTCGGACCCAGCCTCCATCCTTCGACCGGCGGAACGCGGCCAGTCGCTCGGTGAGACGGTGCGCGAGCTGGATTGGCATCGGCATCAATTCTTCCGTCTCGTCGCTGGCGTAGCCGAACATCATGCCCTGATCGCCGGCCCCGCCGTGATCTACGCCCTGGGCGATGTCCGGCGACTGCTTGTCGATGGTGCTGATGACGGCGCAGGTCTTGGAATCGAATCCCATGCCGGCGTCATTGTATCCGATCCGATCGATCGTCGAGCGCACGATCTCGGGAACGTTGACGTATGTCTTGGTGGTGATCTCGCCCGCGACGCAGGCGAGTCCGGTTGTTACGAGTGTCTCACAGGCGACGCGCGCCAGAGGATCGTCTGCCAGTATTGCGTCGAGTATGGCGTCCGAGATCGCGTCCGCGACCTTGTCAGGATGACCTTCGGTTACGGATTCGGACGTGAACAGATGTCGATCGAGCACGAAATTCCTCTGGGGAATATGAGGATGATCGGTGGCAACGGTCGCACGCCGTACTATTCGTGCGCCGAGGAAGCATTCACCCCACCGGAGCCTTCGAAGATATTTCCATCGAGGAATCCAGGCAACCCGTCGCGCAAAAAAGCAGCATCCCCGAAAGCGGAGAGTAGGCGACGGCGCAGCTCTCCTTCGGCTTCACGGGCAGTTCTCGATTCGAGCGCGGCGTTCGCCGCCTCAGCCGCGACTGCGACGCTGACGCCCCGTACAATGCGCTTGACGAGGGGGACGGCCCGACCCGCCACGCTCAGTGAGCGGACTCCAAGTCCGATGAGCGCGAAGGCCATGAGAGGCTGTGAGGCCATCTCCCCGCAGACCGCGACCTCCATGTGGTGAGCGACGCCCACGTCCACAATTCGCTTGATCAGCGTCAACACCGCCGGGTGCAGTGGGGTGAAGCGGGACGCGAGATTAGCGCTGCCGCGGTCTACAGCCAACGTGTATTGAACCAGATCGTTGGTTCCGATGCTGAAGAAAGAGACGTCGTCTACCAGAGTATGGATCGACAACGCGGCAGCCGGAGTCTCGACCATCACTCCGAGCGGAAGTTCGTGACGGTATTCCACTCCCCTCGCGTCCAGCTCGGCCGCCGCTTCGTTCAGGAGGTGGCGGGCCTGCAGTACCTCGTCGAGGGTGATGATGAGCGGAAACATTATGCGGACATCTCCGTGCATTGCCGCGCGTAACAGAGCACGAAGCTGGGTCTTGAAAAGCTCGGGCTCATCTAGGCACATCCTGATGGCACGCCAACCGAGGAACGGATTGGGATCCGTCGGATACCCTCCGATCGGGAGCTTGTCGCCCCCCACGTCGAACGTGCGGATCACGACCGGCCGTCCACCAAACGCTTCTACGACGTGACGGTACGCTCGATACTGCTCCTCCTCGTCCGGCATCGTCGCTCTGCCGACGACCAGGAATTCCGTGCGCATGAGTCCCACGCCTTCGGCACCACTGTGCGCGGCGAATTCCGCCTCCTCGGGAAGGTCGACGTTCGCTCGCAGTGTCACCCAGTGCCCATCGAGCGTAACTGAATCAGCGGTGGCCATCGCCTGTAGCTCGGTCACCTCCGCCGCTTCTCGCGCCCGCCGCTCACGATACGTGACGATCTGTGCCGGGGTCGGATTGATCACGAGCACACCCGAGGTGCCGTCGAGGATTACGTGCTCGTTTCCGTTGAGACGCTGCGTCGCCTCGCGCAAGCCCACAACGGCCGGGAGGCCGAGCGATCGGGCGAGAATCGCGACGTGTGACGTGCGAGTGCCGGCGTCGGTCGCGATGCCGATAATGGCCTCGCGATCGAGCTGCACAGTCAGGCTGGGCGTGAGATCGTGGGTGACGAGAATCTTGTTCGATCCCTTGGGCAGATCCACCGGATCGTGATCAGGAAGCCCGAGCAGGATCGACAGCACGCGTATGTGCACGTCGATCAGATCCCCGACTCTCTCCCGCAACATTGGTCGCGCGTGACTGGCAAATTGTTGGCGCCACTCGAAGAGAACGAGGTCGAACCCTTTCTCCGCGCCGAGGTTCTGCTGAATAAGCTCTTCAACCTGGCGTAATAGCTCGCCGTCCTCGAGGATCGACAGCTGCACGTCGAAGATCGCGGCTTCATCGGGACCGGCGTGCTTTTCGGTCCGGGCTCTGACCTGTCGCAGCCTGTCGCTAGCCGTCTCGAGCGCCTGATGGAAGCGTTTGATTTCACCTGGAATTGCTTCGTCGGGAATGATGCGGTGTCGAACGTCGGGAACTTCCCAACGGAGAAGGTGGACCTGCCCGTCCACGATCCCGGGAGACGCCGGCATGCCGGCAAGTCCCGTGGACATCAACTCTCCCCGAACTTGTTTGCGATCACGGCACAGAGCGCATCGAGCGCCGCCTCGGCGTCGTCACCCGTGGCGCGGAGGACAACCGTCGACCCGAACTCAGCGGCCAGCATCATCACCCCCATGATGCTCTTCGCGTTCACCTCGAGATCGTCGCGCACGATCGTGATGCTGCTCTTGAATTTTCCCGCCGCCTTTACGATCTCGGCGGCAGGGCGTGCGTGTATGCCCAGCTTGTTTACAATTCTTGCTTCGCGCTCAGGCATCAGGTAAGGACCGAGTAGAGTACGAACACCGCGAGAACACCAAGAGCAATGCGCCAGCCTTCCGCCCTCTCGCGCAAGCGCGCAAGCAACAGAATTCCGATCAACGCTGCGCCGATGATACCACCGGCGAGCACTCGCCCGGGACCGACCACTCGTTCCAGCGCTGTCGGTAGCGCGATGCCGGCGACAAACGCCGCCGCGCTCCCGATGTACTGCGGTCCCTGCCGCAAAACAGGATTGCCGAGCGCGGACGCGACGTTCAAGCCTCGAGACAGACCGCAGTGAAGTCCCCATGCTCTGAGCAGAAAGTGTCCAGCGTTGTACAGCAAGAGAAATGTACCGACAACCGCCAGTGCGGAGCCGCCCGCCCCGAAGACGCCGAGCGCGACAACCGAGCAGAACGGCAGCCAGCTCGCCCACACCAACCTGTCGCCGACGCTACCGAGCGGACTGGCAAGCGCGCTGCGAAAGCGCTCGATTCTCGCTGGATCGACCCCTTCGAGCTCGGCCCGGGTGAGCGCGCCGATAGCGATTCCCGTGAGATACGGATGCGCATTGAAGTAGCGCGATTCTCGCGCCAGCGCGGCGCGGTACTGTGGGCCATCGATGCCGCCCGAGAGATATCTCAAGGC
>CATPBD010000256.1 GCA_955652265.1 uncultured Gemmatimonadaceae bacterium
ACTGAAAACTGACAACTGAAAACTGATAACCGCAAACTGATAACTGCAACTGAACAGGCGGGAGCTGCCAGCGGCTAAGATTTCAGTTTGTTAGTTCACTACATCGGGACTTTACTGGTGCGCTTCAGGGTACAGGCAAAAGCCTGTGCCTTAAGGCTACTGAGGGAAGTCTCGGCGTCGTGAACTAAATCGCTGGCATCTACGCCACTGACATCTCCCGCCTGTTCAGTTGCAGTTTCGGCTCGAGCCGCGCGATGGCCTACGTTCCCGGGAACCCCTCGATGCGCGCTGCTTTTACGATCCCCTTCACCCGGCTCATGATTGCATTCGCTGCGCGCTCATCTCCCCTCCGCGTCATCGCCTCGGCCAGCACTGATCCCGTAAAGGCGTAGGTGTAGGGAATTCCGAATGAAGCACGATCGATCCAATCTCCTTCCTTAATCAGAGCGTCGGGCGCACGATACACGGTGTCCCACAACGCCTTGGTCCGATCGACATCGACGAACAAACCAGCGATTCGCGGCGTCGCGGCGCTCTCTGTGAGCGGGTGATCTACCAGCTTCTGAACGAAGCCCTGCGAGAGCAGATACGGCTGCATGCTGGTGGCAAGGCGGCCGCCTCCGCCGGTCGATAAGTAGATCGGACGCTCGGGGAATGCGTCCTTGATCAGCCGCAGCAGCACCAGCTCATCGCGCACCAGGTATCCCGGCTCGATGTTGAGCGTGATGTTGCCCTGCCGGAAAATCTGCGGGTCGTTGAGCTGTATGTACTCCGGAACCGCGTCAGCTTCGGCGAAAGTCATCTTGAGCGGGGGACCGGATGGCTTCTTCCACACCTTGTCCCTGTAAATCGCCGGACCATTCGCCGCGTCGTAGGTCGCGACCGGGCGACGGATCATCTGCCGCACGAACCAGTCGGTGTCGAGATAGGTCGTAACGGCGACGGTCACGTCACGCCGCACTCCTTCCACCTCCTGCGCGTACCAGAGCGGGAATGTGTCGTTGTCGCCATTCGTGATGACTATCGCGTACGGCTCCAGCGAGTTCAGATAGTCGCGCGCCCACTGGTCCGTGAAATAGTGGCCTGCTCGCGATGCGTACTTCCAGTTTGCGAAGAGAGGGATGAGCGCGATGAGAAGTATTGGCGCGGCGAGGATAAATCCCCGACGCGACGGCCAGCTCGCGACAGCGGCTTGTTTCTTTCCGCCCTGCCGCTCCTCGGCGCGCTGTTCACGGCCGAGCACGTGGGCGAGCTGCTCCCAGAGGAAGCTGAGGCCGATTGCTGCCCAGACTCCCCAGGCGGAGAAGCTCCAGATGTAGAAGTAGTCACGGTCGCGAACCTCGCGTGCCACGTCGCGAACATCCGGATCCTGCGACCAGCCGTACTTGAAGTTGAGATAATAGATGAGCGCGAGCGTCATCGTGAACATCAGCGGGCCGAAATACCAGAACGTCCTTCGGTCACGCTCCCAGTGGACGTATCCGCCCAGCAGCCCGAGGGCAAGGAAGACAAACGCGAGCACGAACTGGAGTCCCTGCATCGTCTCGTGTGAATCACGCAGCCACTGCCACTTGAAGTACAGCCACCACATTCCGACCTGCGCCGGATACGACGCACCACGTTCCACCTTTTGTCCGTACTGCTCGCGGTTGATGTTCGCGCGCAAGCGGTCGACGGTGAGCCTGTCGAACGTGCAGCCGGC
Organism: uncultured Gemmatimonadaceae bacterium; assembly: GCA_955652265.1. Classification (GTDB taxonomy): domain Bacteria; phylum Gemmatimonadota; class Gemmatimonadetes; order Gemmatimonadales; family Gemmatimonadaceae; genus UBA4720. Next base: position 1,703 of record CATPBD010000256.1, read on the forward strand.
TTCGAGCGTGGTCGTACACGCTGTTGGCGCTCCTTCGTTGATTCCGGGGAAGTACGCGGCACGCACCGGCTCGTAAATGAAGGGCGTGAGTCCGATTAGCAAAGCACCGAGGGCGGCGAGAACCAGCTTCCACCGCAAGAGAGTGCGCCAGCGGACGGCAAGAATGGCTACGCCCGCTGCTGGTAGAGGCAAAAAGCCGGCGGGATGGTTCGAGTATCCCAATCCGAGCAGAAACGCGACGAGAATGAGAATGCGATCCGCGCGGGGACCATCAGGATTCTCCATCCACTCGATCATCAGCCACGACGCGATCGTGAAAAACAGCAGGGAAACCGTATACACCTTTTCGTTCACGACCGACTGATTCCAGACGGTGAACGCTGTAGCACCGATGAGAGTCGCGAGGCCTGCGACCACCAGCCGCTGCCAGCGATCGGCTATCCAGCGCCAAACAATTCTCTCGGTGATCAGGAACCAGAATCCCGCCGAGCAGGCGCTCGCGAGCGCGGCCAGGATATTGATTTTCGCGCCGTACGAGACGGGCAGCGGGAGCATCGCGAACGCGTGCCCGAGCAACATGAAGAACGGATTCCCGGGCGGGTGTGGAAGACCGAGCACCTTCGTGGCGGCCATGTATTCACCCGTGTCCCACATCGCGACCGAGGGAGCGAGCGTCAGCAGGTAGAGGATGAATACGAGCGCCGCCGCTATCGCGGCGGGAATATATGAAGGCTTGTAACCGTTCCGATCGGAAAGGGATGCTGTCGTTGCCATCTATGGGATTGAAGGACTGGTGGGACGGGGTGGATGAATTTTAGTCACTCGTCAACCGGAATGCGTTGGAATGGCTAAGGGGTTCGGCGCGACCTAACTGCGGGCTGAAGCTGGTAACTGACAACTGCAACTGAACAGGCAGGAGTTGCCAGTGGGCCTAAGACTACTAAGGGAACTCTGGGCGTCGTGAACTAATCAGCTGGCATCTACGCCACTGACAACTCCCGCCTGTTCAGTTGCCTTACCCCATTTTCCCCCTTGTATTCGGGATATGTTCGGGTATAATCTCAGCCATGGGGTTTGTCGAGCTTAGAGCACGTACTGCCTTCTCCTTCGGCGACGGCAGCGCTTCCCCCGAAGCACTCGTCGCTCGCGCCGCATCACTTGGCTACAGCGCAATCGGGATCACCGCCACCGCGGACCTGGGCGGGATCGTGCGCTTCGGGCTCGAGGCTCGACGGCAGAACATCAGGCCGATTGTTGGCGCCGAGCTCAACGTCGATGGATGTCCCGCCGCTTTTCTGGCGCGGAGCAAGGAGGGATTCAACAATCTCGCGTCCCTCGTCACGCGGTCACGGGTAGGCGAGCTCTCGACCTGGAAGAAAGGAGATGGAAAAAAAACGCGTGGACGCCCGCGCATCTCCTGGCAACAAGTAGCGGAGCGGAGTGAAGGACTGCAGGTGTTGACCGGTCCGGCGTCCGGGCCGGTCGCATCCAGTCTACGCGCGGGAGATTTCAGGGGCGCTGAGCGTACGCTCTGTCGCTGGCGGGATGTCTTCGGCGACAGGCTCGCGGTCGAAGTCCAGCTGCACCATACAAGTGGAAATGAAGCGGCGCTCGCCACTGCTCTGATCGAGCTGGCCGAGCGGCAGAGAGTTCCGTGGGTGATCTGTCACGAGCCGCGCTACATCGACAACGACGGCCGGCTCGTGCACGACGTGCTCACTGCTCTTCGCTACGACACGACCATCGACGATGCGCTCGCGCGCGGGCTGCTGCATCCGAATGGCGAATGGCGTCTCGCTTCTCCGGACGAGATGGCTGAGCGCTGGAAAGGGGGGGGACGTGAAGCGGGCCTCGAGGAGAGCGAGCGCATCGCGTCAGAATGCGACTTCAGTCTGGCGTGGGTGAGGCCGCCGTTGCCGCAGTTTCCAGTGCCCGCTGGTTATAACGACGACTCTTTTTTGCGCGAGAAAGTTTTCGCGGGCGCGCGTGAAAGATGGCAAGACATCGATGTAAAACAGATGGCACAGCTCGAGCACGAGCTGCGCGTCATCGGCAAACTCGGCTTCGCCGGGTTCTTCCTCGTGATGTGGGACGCGGTGGATTTCGCTCGCAAGAGAGGAATACTCTGCCAGGGACGCGGCAGTGCGGCGAACTCCGCGGTGGCGTACTGCCTCGCCATCACTGCTGTCGATCCGGTGCGGCACGGGCTGCTGTTCGAGCGATTTCTCTCCGAGATCCGCGTCGATGGACAGACGGAAGCTCCCGACATCGACGTGGACATCGAGCACGATCGGCGGGAGGAAGTGCTCGACTACATCTACGACAAGTACAATCGGGCAAAAGCGGCGATCACGTGCATCGTGCAGATGTATCGTGGTCCCAACGCGATTCTCGATTCGATGCGCAGTTTCGGGTATCCGGTCGAGATGGCGACGAATCTCTCCAAGAGGATCCACTGGAGTGATCCGGCCGAAGGGGCGAAGTACATCGAGGAAACTCTCGCTCCCAAGTTCGGTCTCGATCTCGACAATCCACGAGGTAAGGCGACTCTCGCGGCGATGGCGGCGTTCGAGGGAGTGCCTCGTCTTCGCTCCACACACGTCGGCGGATTCGTTCTGTCCTCCGCGCCGCTCGGAGACTACTTGCCGGTCGAGCACACGACGATGGGCCGCACGATCATACAGTTCGACAAGGACGATCTCGATGCCGTCGGCGTGCCGAAGTTCGATTTTCTCGGACTCGGCGCGCTATCGCTGGTGAGACGCGCCTTCGACATGATCGAGGTGCGCACCGGAACGCGGCCCGAGATGTACAAGCTGCCGCCCGACGATCCCGAGACGTACAACCTGATCGCGCACGGCGAGACGATCGGAACATTCCAGATCGAGAGCCGCGCGCAGATCGCATCGGTGCTGCACACGAAACCGGACAGGCTTTACGACATCGTGGTGCAGGTAGCGCTCATACGTCCGGGTCCGATCCAGGCGAATTTCGTGCATCCCTATACGGCGCGACGGCGCGGACTGGAGCCCGTGACGTACCTGCATCCCGATCTGGAGCCGATCCTCAAGCGGACCCAGGGAATCCCGATTTTCCAGGAGCAGGCGATGGCGATCGCCATGAAGCTCGGTGGCTACTCGGCGGCACAGGCCGACGAGCTGCGGCGAACGATGGGACATATCCGTAAAGTGGAAAAGCTGCATCGTGTGCTCGAGCAGCTGCGAGCGCGCATGGTCGAGCGCGGAGTTACGGAAGACGTCGCGACCAAGATCGCCGAGGATCTCAAGAGCTTCGCCAACTATGGATTTCCCGAATCACATGCGTGGAGCTTCGCTCTCATCGCCTACGCGACCGGATATCTCAAGGCGCACTACACGGCGGAGTTCTACGCGGGATTGTTGAATTCGTACCCGATGGGATTCTACCCGCCCTCGACTCTC
>CATPBD010000257.1 GCA_955652265.1 uncultured Gemmatimonadaceae bacterium
ATCGGGCTGGTCTCGATGATCAGCCCGTCGGAGGCGCCGACGATCATCGCCGCCACGACACCGGGGAGATGCGAGAGAGTCGCCACGATTTCCGCCAGAGCGCCCCTCAAGCGCGCCCCTGCATCCAGTTGATCGCCAGCGCAACAGAACGGGTGAGCACGCGACGCACCAGCCCCAGCGGCACTGCGGACGACGACGCGAGCAGGACCACACTATCCTCCGGCGCCGGGGCGAGCGCAATCGTTGCCGCATCGGTCTCCACCACGACCGCGGTCCACGCGCCGAGCGACAAGAGCCGCATCGATCGCGAGACTTCCCTGCCCACGCCGCTCAACGCCGCTCCAATCTCGACAGAGATATCGCGACCCCGATTGTCGACGTAACTGCCGGCGAGCGGAACTCCCGCCGAATCGAGCAGCAGGGCGGTCTGCTCGGCGTCGCCGATTGCAGTGGCGAAGAGGCTGCGCGCCGACTCAGGCATGCGCGCCTCCGGTTTCTTTCGGCGTGATCTCGATCAGGCCTGTGCTCAACATTCCGTAGATGATCTTTGCGACCTCGAACTCGGGAAGCACCAGGCGCTTCGCGATCTCGTGCAGGTTTCTCTCGCCGTCGATCACCGACAGCACTTCCCACTCGCGCGGGAGGAGGTCGATGAAGGATTCCGGTCCGTCGTCGAGTGGCGCGAGCCGCGGCAGGACGCGCGCGTCCGGGATCTTGTCGGCCATGCGCGACCATTCGTCGATGCGACGGGCACCTTCCATCAGCAGCGACTCGGTGCTCACGCGGACTGCGATGTCCTTCCGAATGGGCCGCGCTGGTTCCTCGGTAAATGAGAAGAATCCCTCGGACCACGACATGAGATCGAACACGACGGTCTCGATCTGCAGCCGCATGAAGCGGTCGATGTCCCTCGGCGTCACGATCCCGTGGGCGACGAGAATTTCACCGACCCGGCGTTTGTCTCCGGCGCGCTGCATCGCCGTTGCGCGGGCGAGGTCGGCGGGGGTTGCCTTTCCCGACCGCTCGAGAATTGTGCCGAGGAGGTGTGGGTTGCTCTTCATCGTCGCGGCGACGATCGTCCCGGCGTCAAAGTAGACACTTCCCTCGTTATTTCGTTCGGGCGAGTGCACTCGAAGCGTCCCGGTCTTCCGGCTCAGGTCAAGAAGCTGAAAGACGTCGTGGATACCGAGTTCGCGGAGCGGTCCTTCGATCGCCATTAACGCCGGCCTCTCTGCAGGAGCCGATGATAACGCAGCGCCTCACCGTGATTTGGATCGAACCGCAGCACGCGCTCGAACGCGCTCAGCGCGTCGTTTTCGCGCGCGAGGTCGATGAGGATCTCTCCGAGCGCGATCAGCGCGGCGAAATGGTAGACGTCCCGGCGAACGAGGGCGACGACCCTCGGCAGCGCGCTGCGGGAGCGACCAGTACGTCGATACGGCCCGACGAGCTCGACCACCGCGGCGTCGTGGTTTGGCGCGGTGACGAGCACTGTCTCGAGCTCCCTGATCGCACCGGTGTCGTCGCCCGCTTTGGCGAGCAATCTTCCGAGTGCCACACGAGTGTCCACCTGACGCTCGTCGATCGCGAGACTACCGCGATAAGCGGCGATCGCCTCGTTGGAGTCACCGAGTGCAGCGTAGAGATCACCCACTCGCTTCAGGACGTTGGCGTTTCGGCCCTCGCGCATCTGGAGCGAAACGAGAATCTCCCGCGCTCCCGGTTTGTCGAATGATGCGACGCGTGCTTCCGCGGCGAGGAGAAGCAGATTTACGTCGGTGCTACCGGCTTCGACGAGAGCTTCCGCGTATGGCCGCGCCTCTTCCGCGCGCCCGAGGGCCAGCAGCGAGCGCGCAGTGCCCTGACGAGCGTAGGTGTTAGTCGCTTCCATATCGAGCGCGCGACGGTATCGCTCGAGCGCCTCTCCGTGAAGACCCTGAGCGGCAAATCCGTCACCCGCCAAGACGAGTCCGATGACCTTGTCTCCGCCGCGCGCGAGAACGCGAGCGATCTCCGCCTGCGCCCGGTCATACAGACCCTTGGTGATGAAATCGCGCGCAAGCGTGAAGCCAGCCATCGGATCTTCCGTCGTCGGCTCCGGGCGCAGCGGCTTCGTGGCGAACAACGCCTCGATGATCGCCGGATCGAAGTGGAAATCCTCGACGTGATCAACCGACTCGTCGGTCTCGGTGATGGGAGGCGCAACGGTGAGACGGATCTCCTCGTGCGGCAGCTCGATCGCGAGCTCGAGCTTTTGCGGCGTGTACATGGGATCGAGCGACAACGCCCGCTTGGTCTCCCGCAACGCCGAGCTGAAATCGCCGAGGTTGGAGAGTGTGAAACTCAGATTGTAGTGGGCTTCGGCGAAGTCGGGGTTGGACTGTATTGCGCGCGCAAAAGCATTCCGGGCGTCGGAGTATTTCTCCAGTTCGACGAGGATGAGACCAATGCCGTTCCACGCGACCGGATGCTCGGGAGCGGCGCTCAGAACCTGGCGGTACGCTTCGAGCGAGAGGTCTATGTGCTTCCGCCGAAACAAACCAAGCGCGAGGTTGAGCCGAGCCTCGACCGGCGGAGCGGGGGCCTGCAAGGCGCGCCTGAATGAGTTGATCGCCCCTTTGGTGTCCCCCTTGTGCCAGACGAGGACGCCGTGGTTGTTGTGCGAGAATGGATAGCTCGAGTCGATCTCGAGAGCGCGCTTGTAGCTGTCCTCCGCCTCGGCGTGCCGGCCCTCGAGCTGGAGCGCCACGCCACGACCGTTCCACGTCTTTGCAGTCGGCGAGAATTCGCGCGCAAACCTGTCGGCGGTTGCGATTGCCGCGCCCGTATCCCGCTGCAGCAGATAGAGCTCGAGCATCGCCTGGAGTACTTCAGCGTTTGCTTCTCCGCCCTCGATTGCCTTTTCGTATTCCTGTAGCGCTTCCTGGAAATACCCCTTCTGCCGCAATGCACGGCCGAGCGTGATGTGCGCACCGGCAGGAGTTTTCTGCTGGTGACTGGGGGTGGCTTCATGGCGATACGTCTCGAGAGAAAGGTTCGCCTGGGCTCGCACGAGCGTAGGATTCAACAGCACCGCGCGTCGGTTCGCTTCCGATGCCTCCTCGCCGCGACCCAGATCGCCGAGGATGAAGCCGATCAGGTAGAGAGCGTCCGGATTCTCGGGATTGAGCTCAATGGAGCGGCGAACGGAGCGCATCCCCTCTTCGTGGAGTCCTCGATTGTAAAGAGTCTCAGCGAGAAGGAAATGAAGGACCGAGCTGTCAGCGTCCAGGTCGATGGCGCGCTGAAAGAGGGAGTGCGCCCGCTCGAGCCGGCCGGCGGTCTTCTCCGCGATTCCACTCTGCACGAGGGCTTCGAGATCGTCGGGATTCGCTCGCAGCCGCTCCTCGAGGTCGTGCAGCCGACGCTCGAGAATTCCACTCTCGCCGCCGTAGGCGATCTCGAGATTCCTTCGCGCCACGCCCATCCTCTCGTCGAGCGCGAGGGCGCGAGAGAACGCGACGATCGCTTCGTCCGTTAGTCCCTTTCGGAAATAGAGGACGCCAAGGTTGTTGTATGCACCCGCGTCCGACGGATCGATTCGGCGCGCGAACGACCGCAGGATGTCGATCTCTCCGCCATGAGCGGCTGCCGGTGGGCGGGCAGTTGCCGCTGGGGTCATCGGGTCAGTCTACGCGAACCGCGCGGAAGATGGCGTCGAAGGCGCTCGGGTTCGGAACGAGGAGGAAAAAGCCGTGCAGGCTCTCCACGGGCTCTTCGAGGAAGAACTCCGTTTCAACGCAAAGAATCGGCGACTCGAGGTGTGGCGCGTGATCGCCAAGAGCGCGCAGCGCATGTGCGGAGTCACCCGTCGTGAAAGACGGAGGAGAAAGCATCAGGTTCATTCCAAGGAACTCGCTCAGGGCAGTCAGATACGCGCCCGCGAGAATGTTGCCGGCCTCCTTGAGGGCTGACTGCTCGATCTGTCCAAGGCTCGGCGATATCCCGCGTGTGCGCCGAAGCATGCGCTCGGCGAGGCGAAGCCCGGCAGCGGTTGCCAGCAGAAATACAGTCTGTCCCCCGATGTCGCCCGACATCGCCATCCGAACGGCCACGATCTCGACATCAGCCGCGATCTCAGGAACGAAATCGCCGGGAGGAACGATGTTGACCATGGGCACGCTGATCATGATGCGCGTACCTGTCAGCGTCGACAGTGCGGTCGCGGCGTGACCGGCTCCTATGTTCGCCACTTCGCGAAGCGCGTCCAGTCGCGCGCCGCTCAGCAGCGTGGTTCCACTGTCGGTCGATTGTGCGTCGGGGGGAATTGTCATTTCAAAGGAGAGTAGAGGCGTCGACTATGAGCGCGGGCGCACCATCGCCAAGAATGGTGGCACCGCTGAAGAGAGTTCTGCTGCCGTTTGCGCCATCGAATTGTTTGACGACGATTTCCTGCTGTCCGACGAACTCGTCCACGATCAGAGCGGCGCGCCGGTCCGCAAGCTCGACGAGGACGACCTGCCCGCCCGTCTTGTCCGCGGCTGGGAGGCCGACGCGGTCGCGGAGCCAGATCGCGGGGAATACGTCGTCGCGGATAGCGACAACCTCAATTCCCTTGATCTCCTGAAGCATCGGTTGCGACAACGCAAACGTCTCGAGAACATGGGTGAGCGGGATCGCGTAGACTTCCTTCTCTACGCGCGCTATCAGCGCGCGTGTAATCGCCAGAGTGAGCGGCAGTCGCATGCTCACGCTCGTGCCGAGCCCGGCGTCGGTGTGCACCTCGAGCGATCCTCCAAGGGCGCGAACCTTGTTGGCGACGATGTCGAATCCTACGCCTCGGCCCGAGATGTCGGTAACTTTGTCGGCCGTCGAGAATCCGGGTCGCGAGATGATGCGCACCAGCTCGTCTTCCGACAGTTTAGTTGTCCCGGCGGCGATAATGCCGAGCTTTTTCGCCCGCGGAATCACCTTCGATTGATCGATGCCGCGCCCGTCGTCCGTGACCCGAATGAGGACGGTGGCGCGATCCCGTTCCGCAGTGAGCGTAAGGGTCGCGAGTGGCGCCTTGCCAGCCTTTTTTCGCTCAGCGGGAGACTCGATTCCGTGATCGAGCGAATTGCGCAACAGGTGAAGCACAGGCTCCCCCATCTCGTCGAGCATGGAGCGATCGAGCTCGATCTCCTTCCCCTCGATCTTGAACTCGACCTCCTTGCCGAGTGCGCGCGCCGTGTCGCGGACGACGCGCGGAAACCGATCAAATACCTGCCACACCGGCACCATCCGACTGGTCATGATCTCGTTCTGAAGCGACGCCACGATCTGGGACGCGCGAAGGGTCGCTTCGAGGAGCGCCTCATCGCCGACCCGTTCGGCGATCTGGGCGATCCGATCACGGGCGATCACGAGCTCTCCCATCAGGTTCATCAGCGCATCGAGTCGCCGCGCGTCGATGCGAATGTGGCGAGCGGTCTTTGCCACCGGCTGCTTTGTCTCTTCCTCTTTTGCCACCGCCATGATAGCGAACTCAGACGTAAAGGTCTGGGGCGATTCCTCGCTCGCCGCCGAGCGAATGCGCCCGATGAGGTCGGTTACGTCGAGCTCTGTTGGGGCGGGGCCCGTCGCGAGATCTACCGCCTGTTCGAGCGCATCTACGCCAGCAAAAAGAGTGTCCATGATCGCTGGCGTCACGAACAGGGAGGCAGTTCTCAGCCGATCGAGCAGAGTCTCCAGCTCGTGCGACAGCTCGCTGACCGTTGCATAACCCATCGCGCCGCCCATTCCCTTCATCGTGTGCACTGCGCGAAACAGCCGTGCTATTGCCGTGTCGCTCGGACCGCGCTCCAGCTCGAGAAGCGCGTTGTTCATTTCCAAGAGGTATTCGCGGCTCTCGGTAAGAAAGAGCTTGGCGTAGCGGCCGGTATCCACTTACGCAAGCACCCGCTGAACTGCTTCCAGCACACGACTCGGCTGGAAGGGCTTGACCACGAAGTCGCGCGCTCCTGCCTGCAACGCTTCCTGGACGAGCGCCTGCTGTCCCATCGCGCTGCACATGAGAATCCTGGCGCCGGGATCCAGCTGGGTGATCTGCTTCACGGCTTCGATACCACCCATCTCGGGCATGATGATGTCCATCGTCACGAGATCCGGCTTGAGCTGCTGGTATTTCTCAACAGCTTGCTTGCCGTTTTCTGCTTCACCGACGACGGTGAACCCAGCCTGGGACAAGATGTCGCTAACCATCGTCCGCATGAATACCGCGTCGTCGCAAACCAGCACAGTGCTCCTCACCCTACCTCCCTTGTCCGATGACTTTCTGAACCAACGTCTTGCTGTCGAGCACCAGAACTCTTTTCCATTCAATCTCGACGCCCCCTGTCACTATACCTACTGCAATCGACTCCGGATTGTCGGCTGTCATGAACTGATCTATCGGGATATCGTGGATATCGCGAACGTCGTCCACGCCGATTCCAACCAGACGCTCGAAATAATCCACCAGGAGGACCAACCCGGTCGCGCGGGCGCAGGGCGGTTTGCCGAGCACGATTCCACCGTCAATGACGGTCACGATCGTACCGCGCAGGTTGATCAGCCCGCACACAGTGTTTGGGGCTCCCGGCAGCCGCGTTGTCCGTTGTGACGTGACGATCTCACGGAAAGAGTCCATCTCGCAAGCGAACACGCTGCCGCCCACCTCGAACGCGAGCAGCCGGCGCGTCGGAACCCGTGGCCCTTCTTCGACAACCTCTTCCGGTGGAACAGTGGCGGACTCACTCATAGAATCGGAACGCCGTGAGAGGGTCCACACCAGCCGGAAGTGCGTGCTCCCCCGCCATTACGGCGAGCGCGCGTGAGAGGTCCTCCGGAAGGGGGGAGCGGAAATCGAGCGGTTTGCCGGTCACGGGATGATTGAATGCGAGCCACGCCGCGTGGAGGAAGTGCCGCTTGGGAGGAAGTCCGGCCACACGACGTCCTCCGCCTCCGCCATACACGTCGTCGCCCATGACAGGATGGCCGATAGACGCGAGATGAACGCGGATTTGGTGAGTCCGTCCGGAATGGAGATGCGCACGAAGAAGGTCC